>JANQIY010000119.1 GCA_028281965.1 Candidatus Gastranaerophilales bacterium | reverse complement strand
CCCCATTATGACTATTATAAAATAACTTTAGGGGTTTTAAAAAATATAAAACTTCCTATTTTATATAACAATTTATAAAAATGTAGGGAAGCAAGGCTTTCAGGGGGGTTCAATTTATTATAAGGAATAAAAAAAAATTCTTACACATTGTGTCCTGCCGCATCAAGTGCGGCAGGACATGGAGGAATTTATCAGTTAATATTTAAACACTACATAACTTGAATGACGGGTTAAGCGCATGTACATGAAATAAGTTTTGTAAAGAAGCAAAATAAAAAACTTTACGGCTTTTTTACACAACAAAACACAGGTCATTCAACGGATAAGGCCTTGTCCATACTGTTTTTTATTATAATTTCTTTAAAATCTTCTTTAACATTATTCCTAAAGCATGAAAAATGATATAAAATTTTATTTGCATTCGTTTTTAAAACTTTTTTGCAAAAACTAAACAAAGGGAGTATGCGGTATTGTCTGCTAAGGATGTAAACACTCTGGGAACAATGCGTTATATAAAAATTAACAGGTTTTTATCTTTTGCACTGGCATTAAACCTGTTGATTTACAGTTTGTTTGTAATAACGGGATATAAACCCTATATTGCAGTCCCGGTCGGCTTAAGCTGGGCTGTTTTGATCGGTTATGCGCTTATAACTGAAATTATCCTTAAAATTGTTAATAATTCCGCTCTTTACTCAGAAAAAAACAGCAGTAAATTCTTTAATCTTAATATTATAGTAACTTCGCTGTTTTTAATTATGACTACTTTTATACTGGGGAGCAAAGAATATCTTTTTTTATGCGTAATACCCATTTTTCAGGCGGTATTAGAGGAAAAGCCGCACTTTTCCGGCATGATACTCGGGGCAGGTACGGCATTTGTTATTAGCGCAGAAATCAGCAACTGGTTCAATTTTTACTACCTGCCCTTAAACCAGTTACCTGTAACTTCCAGGCTGCTGGGTTTTTTGACGGTTTTAGGAATTTTAAGCAGTCTAGGGTTTATGCTTGCAAAAACCATTACTTTTACCCGGGGAAAAGCTGATTACCTGCATAATATTGCTACAACTGACGCTTTAACGGGACTTTTAAACAGAAGGGAGTTTAATGTAAGGCTGTCAGGGGAATTTTCCAGGGCAAAGCGGCATAAATCACCTCTTAGCCTTGCTCTTTTTGATATAGATTTTTTCAAAAAAATTAATGATACGTACGGCCACAACGCAGGTGATGCGATTTTAAAGGAACTGGGAGATCTTATTGCCACAAATACCAGGGCTTGTGACGTTGCAGCCAGGTATGGCGGGGAAGAGTTTGCGCTAATCCTGCCTGAAACTCCTCAATCTAAAGCTTTTGAGCTTATGGACAGGCTAAGGACTCTTGTTGAGGAAGAAACTTTTAATAAAACCGGCCAGCCTGTAAAGGCAACCATCAGCGTGGGAGTTGCACAGCTTGACCTTACAGATACTTCCCCTCTGGATTTTTGCGAAAGGACTGACAAAGCCCTGTACCTGGCAAAGGAAAACGGCAGAAACAGGGTAGAAAGGGCCCCGTTTGGAGTTCCGAAGGTTACGGTTTCTTTTTCCGCCGGAAAGAAAGCCGCCATTTAACTAACCCGAATAAGGACTGCGGTGTTAAAGCTTGCTTTCAAGTTTTCTGATTAATTTATCGTTAATTGCTTCCCTTGCCGGAACTTTCCCGGCCCAGACAGGTTCAAGCGCATTATCGAGAATGTCCGTCAATTCCCGGTAATTTTCGGTAACAGGTGTAGCTATTGAGCTTTTAGCCGCTTCAATAAAAATTTCACCGTTCCCGGGAGGCAATTTTTTATCAAGAAATACCCGGGAATAAGCCACATCAACCCTTGCCGGGGTAATAAGCCCGCTTCGGGTAAATTTTGTTATGGAATTTTTGCCGGCAAGAAATGATATAAACCTCCATGATTCATCAGGATGTTTTGTCCTGGAGCTTATTGCCCATCCCGAAGAGTTACAACCTACTATAGAACCGGCTTTTCCTGCCGGGAATTTCGTTATATCCCAGTTAAAATCAATAGTTTTTCTATAAATAGGGACAAACCACCTCCCGCTAAGGTGCATAGCTAGTTTTCCACGCATAAAAAGCTGGGCCATGGTTGCGCTTCCGGCCTCACTTTTTTCAGGAGCGGCATGATATCGGTTTCTTAAATCAGAATACATTTGTAAAGCGTTTACAGATTCCGGTTTATCAATGATTATTTCCTTTAAATCCCGGCTTATAAAGCCTCCACCGCTGCTCCAGAGGTAAGGCATCCAGAAAAGAGGCTCTTCCCGAAAACTTATCCCGAAAATGTCCGTCCTTCCATCGTTATCAGTATCTTTTGTTAATTTGCGCGCGGTCCGGGTGAATTCCTGAAAAGTCCAGTCCTTTGAAGGATAGGGCTCGCCGTATTTGTCAAAAATCTCCTTGTTATAGTAAATTACAAGGTTTGAGATATCCCTCGGAACCGCATAAAGCATATTTTTATACTTAAAAGTATTAAGCGCCTCCGGAAAAAAGTTTTTTTCAGAAAGAATAGGGTCTTTTTCAATAAATTCCGCTAAATTTAAAAAAAGACGATTTTCAGCATAAAGCACTCCATAAATATTATTTATAAAAACCACGTCAGGCATAAGATTGGAGGCTGCAAGCAGGTGGAGTTTTTGAAAATAATTTTTCGGGGTATGGATAAACTCCACGGCAATATCCGGATTTTGCCTCTCAAATTCCTTTATTAAAGGCTTTATCACGGCTATTTCAGATTTTGACCCCCAGCTGGTAAACCTGATTACTGTTTTATCGGGTGTTTTAACACAGCCCGACATAAAAATTAAAATTATAAGCGTAAAATATATTTTTAATTTTTTCATTAATTTTAAAAATTTTTAATTTTTGCCTGCAACAACTGAATTTACAATCCTGTTTACCGGAAGATGGGCCTGGATTTTTTCAGCATCAATATTATAAATTATAATTTCATAAGCGTCATAATTCGTGATAAGCGCCTTACTGGCATTGTCTTCCAGGCGGATTTTCCCAGGAAATCCGCCGCTATCAAGGGGTATTTTCTTTACCATATCAAAATTTTCCATATCAAGCAGGTTTATTTCATCGGAACCCGCACATAATACCATTATTTTCCCTATACTTTTAAGCATTTTCATATCAAGAGGTTTATTGCCTGTCTCTGTCCGAACGATAATTTCCTGGTCTTTCAGGTCAAAAACCGTTAAGGTATCTTCACTTCTGCTTAATGTGAAAAGATATCTCCCAAATTGCTTTATGTCTGAAATATTCTTGTCCTGGAACAACTCCCAGGAATAACCGCTTTCAAGGTTAAGCTGGTTTACTTTACCGCTTCTTGCGTCGCTGTAAAATAAAAATTTGTCATTTTCAGCTATTTGCAGGCATTCAGGACGTCCTATCACGGGAATTTCTTTTTCTACCTGCATATTTGTTAGTTCAATTACAGAAATGCTTGAGGAAAGCTTGTTTGCAACGTAAGCCTTATCCCCTGGCGCAATAATTGAAAACGGGCATTTTCCCACCGGGATCGCTTTGACAAACTCATTATTCAGGGTATCCACCACGTAGATTTCACTTGAAGCTACTCCTGTAAGGAGTAAATACCTTTCATCAGAGGCAAGCGCCATATCAAAGGCTATTGAAGGCAGTTTTATTTCTGTTTCAACCCTGCCTGTCTGGGAATTAATTACATTTATAACGTTATGTTTATAATTTAAAGTATATAAATTTTTTCCTTTTAAGAACTCAAGCTCGGCGAGTTTGGTTATGTTTTCCGCGGTTTCTCCAATGATTTCATCCTCGTTTTTCTCGTTAATTTCTGTCCTGCCGTAAAAAGAAACTTCTCCTTCCTTATCAATCCTTTGTTTTAGAGGGATTTTTAAGTCGCCAAGTATAACTTTCAGCTCCTGGGGCAAAACAAGTCCTTTCGGGACAACTAAATCCTGGGGGAAAAGCCCTAACTTCACTTTTAGAGGAACTTGCTCACCGCTAATCACTGTAGGAGGCCCGCCTTCCCTTTTGATTATCTTTAAAAGGGCAAAATTGTTGTTAAAAAGTATCATATCAGGTTTTTCCAGGAAGTCAGCGTTTTTTGGAATTGTCTGAACCACTTCAAGGGGTTTTTCGGATTTATCACGCACAATAGGTAATACCGGCAGGTATTTTGTACTATCAGGCAGTTCTATCATTCCGTCAAACCGGATTTTTACCTCAGGAAACTTTTCCTTTACAAAGGACACGATATTTTCGGGAAGCTCAGTGCAGTTTCCCGGCAATGAAAGACTTAGCAGTATTATTAAGCTAATTATTATTGAAATTAATTTGTTTTTCATCTTTTAAAAACATTTTTTTAGCTAAACTTGATCAATGTATTATTTGGATTTAATTATTGTATTATAATCTATTTCAATATAGTAATATGATTTTGTGTGAATACAAAATATTTATAAAAAAATACACAATACAAACCGGACTTAAGTTTCAATCCATATAATTCAACGGTCAGCAAAAAATGAACATCTTTATAACAGGCACAGATACAGGAGTGGGAAAAACGGTTGTAACGGCCGGGCTGGCGGCTGTAATGCAAAGCCTGGGTTATATGATGGGTGTGTATAAGCCTGTGCAGAGCGGCGCTATTGAAAAAAACGGAGAGCTTATAGCGCCCGACCTGGAATTTGTAAACTCTATCGATTCAAATATCCTGACAAAAACCTCATACAACTTCAAAGCCCCTGTTGCTCCCTCTCTTGCGGCTATTTTAGAAAATACAAAGGTTTATAAAAACCGCTTAAAAATAGATTATGAATATATGAGAGAAAACTGTGATTTTGTTATTACAGAAGGGGCAGGCGGGATTCTGGCGCCGGTTGCGGAGAATTTTATGGTAAGAGACCTTGCAAAAATGCTGGATTTACCAGTTTTAATAGTTGCAAGGCCTGATTTGGGGACTATAAACCATACACTGCTAACCATAGAAGCAGCAATGGCGGGAGGGATAGAGGTATCGGGGGTGGTGTTTTCAAATTATCCGACTGGAACAGATGATATTGCGATTAAGACAGCGCCCGAGATAGTGACTGAGCTCTCAGGAGTCAAAGTGCTAGGTATTTTGCCGATAATTAAAGAAATTGACGGAAACGAACCCGGCATTGCCGAAGCTCTGATTGACATGGTTATCAACAACATTGATATCCAGGAACTTTTTAAGATCAAAATTCCAAAACTTTCTCTGTAATGCTATTCCTGTGGAAGCAGAAAGTCCAATGCTCTGTTATAGTTATAATGATCTCTAAAGCTTTTTAGTTCGTTCAGCAATTTTTTTCTTTGTGATACATACTTGCAGTTAGTCATTTTTGCGGCAAACGTTGAAAGTAACAAATCTTGTTTTTCTTTCATAATTAATTCTCCATAACATTAACAACCAATCTGAAGTTATGATTCATCATTAATATTCCTATGCAATAAACACATTTCCCTGAGATTTTTATGTACCAGCTTTCAAGACCGACCATTCTATTACCTAACCGTTATTGAGCAAGGCTAATACTTAAAATCCAATCATTCCTCTTGAAAAGATAAAACATAGAAAGCATTAATAGTTATAAAATTATAACACAAATTTGAATATTTAAAAGAGTATATTAATTTTTATTAACAGGATTTATGCAAAAATTTTAAATGCCTGAAACTAAAGGAGGAAGCAGTATATCTTTACTTGATTCGGTTAAGGTTAGTAATAAGCTCAGAAATTATCCCTGATTTATGTCCGTTAGAAAGTTCTTTATAAATCCGGAAAGCCTTTTCATAATATTCTTCCGCTGAATTTATATCGGCGGTCTTGAGGTAATAATCCCCTATATTCTTGCAAGTATCCGCAATAGCTTCCTTATAGCCGATTTCATCATTTACTTCAAAGGAGAGTTCATTATACTGCCGGGCTTTTTCCGGGTCATTAAGGAATATATACAGCTCACCCAACTTTACCAGTACTTTTGCTATCCTGAACTTGTCACTTATCCTTTCCGCAATATCCAGGGCAGTCTTTAAACACCGTTCAGTTTCTTTATAGTCTTTCTTTAAAAGGTATAAATTGCCGTATTCATAATAATTTTCGGCAATTCCACTTAAATTATCCTGGGATTCATTAATTTCCAGGGCTTCTTCCAGGTATTTCCCGGCCTCTTCCGGCATGTTTTCATAAACAGCTACGCTCGCAAGTCCGCATAAATCATCAGAAACGCCAATCTTCCTGTCAAGCATCCGGTCTATATCAAGGGCTTTCTGGAACATGTCTCTTGCCGCAACGTAATTCCCCTCTGATTTATAAACCTCTCCCATTATGGAAAATGCATTGGCCTCTCCTTCTTTCATTTTGAAGTTCTTGCAAAGGGAAATGGTCATATCATAGAGTTGTTTTGCCCATTTCAGCTTGCCCCATTTGTGATATAAAGAAGCTAAATTCGAATATGTAGTTGCAAGGGCTTCGTTATTACCCAGAAGTTTGCTTATTTCTATTGTTTCTTTAAATATTGATTCTGCGGTTTCTATATTTCCAAGAAAAAAGTTTATGTTTCCAAGGTTGGAAAAAATTATCGGTAAATTTTCCTTATTGCTAAGGTGCTTTGTAATTATCAGGGCTTTCCTGAACATCCCTTCCGCTTCTTCAAGGTTACCCTGAATATAATAAAAATTGCCCAGGTTTATGCATATTCCTGCAACTCCGTCCATATTTCCGAGGGCTTCGTCAATTTCCATGGACTTTTTATACATTTCCTCGGCCCTGCCAAGTTCACCCCAGCCGGTGTAGATTACCCCAAGGTTGCAATAAATATTGGATATACCTTCTTTCCTGTCAAGTTTTTGGTTTAATTCCAGCGCCAGGGTGTATTCCTGCTCAGCTTTTTTGAGATCCCCATGAATTGAGTAAATTATTCCCTTATTGCAATGGATTCGGGCTTTTGCTTCCTCGGAAAGATTTTCGGAATCCAGGGCTTTTTCATAAAACTCCAATGCCATTGTATGCTGGCCTTTTACAAAAAATTTGTCTGCTTTTTCAATAATTTTATCCCGCATTAATTTTTACAATTCCCGGTAAATTTTAAAACTTTCAATATTTTATAAAGTCGCTGGAAAGTGGTTTATCTGAGCATTCATTCCTACGAATTTTTAAAAAACAAGTGTATGTTTTTTATATTATACTTGAGTTCTTTGTTTATGTTAATAAAATTAGGTAGTCAAAATGTTATTGAAATGTTTTTGGCGATTAGCAATTAAAGCTTATTTTGTGTAAAATTGTCTAAATAATGTTTTAAAATAAAAGGATTGGAGGTTTGTATGCAAAGAACTTTTGTTGCAATAAAACCTGATGCGGTTCAAAGAGGTTTAATCGGGGAAATTATCCAAAAATTTGAGAAAAAAGGTTTTAAAATTATAGGGTTAAAACTTCTCCAGCTGGATAGAAAAACCGCAGAAAAACACTATGAAGAACATGTAGGAAAACCTTTTTTTGAAAACCTTGTCAATTTTATAACAAGCGGCCCTATAGTAGCAATGGTACTTGAGGGGGTTGATGCTGTTAATGCGGTAAGAAAACTTATGGGGGCAACAAACCCGGTTAATGCCGATGTTGGTACAATACGGGCAGATTATGCCCATACAATGGAAAGAAACGTTGTACATGGCTCAGATTCCCCTGAAAGCGCCGAAAGGGAGATTGCGATCTTTTTTGATGAACCGGAATTGGTTCCGGGCTGGAAACGTGATCTTGATGAGCGTTTTATAGGAGCTTAAACCAGGAACAAATGACATATTTTAAATTTGAACTTCAGAAAAACAGCTCAAAAAACCGGGCAAGGGCCGGGAGGTTCATCACTCCTCACGGGATTGTGGAAACTCCGGTTTTTATGCCGGTCGGAACAAATTCGGCCGTTAAAATGATGACTAACGACCATTTGAAAGGCGCAGGTGCCGGAATAATCCTTGCAAACGCCTATCACCTGTTTCTCAGGCCGGGCCATAAACTGGTAGAAAAAGCCGGCGGACTGCATGGGTGGATGAACTGGGATAATCCCATACTGACTGATTCCGGAGGGTTTCAGGTTTTCAGCATGGCAGGCCTGAGAAAAGTTAGTGATGACGGGGTAAGTTTTAAAGACCCAAAAGACGGTTCCAGCTATTATATAAACCCGGAAATCTCTATGGAAATACAAAATTCCCTTGGTGCAGACATTATTATGGCGTTTGATGAGTGTGCCCCTTATCCCTGTGACTATCAAATGACAAAAGAAGCGATGGAACGGACTCATAAGTGGCTTTTTAGGTGTATTGAATCGCATAAAAGACAAGACCAGGCTTTGTTTCCAATAGTCCAGGGCGGTGTTTACGAAGATTTACGGGAAGAAAGCGCAAAGGTAATCGCCTCGGCAGAAGCTTATGGCTATGCTATAGGCGGCGTAAGCGTGGGAGAGCCTGCTGAGCTCAAGAATAAAATCGTGGAATTTACCGTTCCATTCCTGCCGGAAGATAAACCAAGGTACCTTATGGGGGTGGGAACTCCTGAGGATTTACTTGATGGTGTTTTGAGGGGAATTGACATGTTCGATTGCGTCATGCCCACCAGGAATGCCCGGCATGGTTCTTTCTTTACCGAAAAAGGCCGGAAAAATATTAAAATAAAGGAATTTAGAGATGATTTTTCCCCGCTGGATCAAAATTGCCGGTGCTATACCTGTAAAAATCACTCAAAAGCTTATATAAGACATCTTTGTAGGATGCAAGAGGCTACAGGCGCTGTTTTAATGACTATTCACAATATTTATTTCCTTATTAACCTTATGAAAGAAGCCAGAAATGCCGTTCTTCATGATGAATTCCAGGCTTTTTACGATTTAAAAATGAAAAGCCTAACAGCGGTATAATAAAGTTTTTATTGCCTGGCCCTTAATAACCTGAATTGCTAATTAAACCCAATGACGGGTTAGTTCTTTTTTAAAAATTCCTTAAAACGCCCATCCAACCCGCCCTGAAGGTGGGCGGCGGCTGCATGAATGAGGCTGTGCTCCCGCTAACGCAGAGCCGCCGCCTCTTTTTTTATAAATTTTAAGGAATTTT
>JANQIY010000114.1 GCA_028281965.1 Candidatus Gastranaerophilales bacterium | reverse complement strand
TGTTTGATAATAGTGATGAACTTACTGCAATTTTTATTGATTATCCTGAAAAATAATTCCCCAACTCTAAAAATTAATTTGAAAGCATTTCTGTAGGTTATTTACTGTGTTCGGGGTTATTTTTAACTGCTGAATGCCACGACATAAGCAAAATAAAGTCCTAAAATAATAAAGGGAATAAAAATACCTACAGCCATTACCATATCAAATGTGCTCGTTTATTTAACTCCTTTATTAATTTTCTTATTCTTCCATTATACGGTGGGTTTATAATAATCTTTTACCACATCATAAGCAAAGTAACCTATAAGTGCGATAAATGGCAACACGATAGATAAAAACATAGCAATTTCAATAAAATTCATCTATTTAATTCCTCTATTAATCTTTTTATATTCTTATGTAGGTAAATAATAACAATAGTTAAAAATAGTCCGAAAATGACACCTGAAAAAACGGCCAGATAGAGCATAAAATCTTTCAGGTTAAAGAATGCCCGGGTAATTCCACTTCCAACAACAAATAAAGTTGGTCAGAACAATGTAAATACATTCCTATAGTAAGTTTTTGTTCTATGCTTTTCTCTTTCATAGTATTGAAATTATAACACGGATTAAAACAAAAAGCCGGGCCAATCAGGTTCGATTTTTTATACCGATTTCACATAATATTAAAAAAAAACCACCTTTCGGTGGTTAAAATCATCTCTGCTTTCTTATGTTCTCTTCTTCCGCTTTGAGTTTGTTTATATTTAATTTATATTATTTATCTTATCTATTTTTTATAACTTTAATTACATTGTAGATCAAAGAAGTGTGCTGTCAACACTTTTTTTAAAAAAATATTATTATATCCTAAAAAACAGGCTACTAGCCGGTTTCATCCATAATTTCAATAACAGTGGTTATAGGAATTATAGCTTTTTTAATTTTTCTCTCTAAGTGTTGTTTATCTTTAAGCTTATTTTCAAGGGTACCGGTATTAAGAAGTTTATATCGGTCCATTCCTTTTTTATAATCAACAATCTCTGTAAGGTATTTATCCAGGACAATAAGCTGTTTATAGGTTTCATAATATCTTTCCGGTTTTTTGCCGTACTTTTTTTCAATTGTATTAACGTAAAGGTTGAGCACCTTTACTTTCGCGCAGAAAAGCTGGATTTTATCTTCATTTTTTTCACTAAGGAGCTGTTTTATATCTTTTAGTAACCCATATACTTCCTTAATATCGGCAAGATAAGAACTGTAATTGTCTATTTTATGCCCAATAGTGGGTCTTGGAATGACAATTGACGGCGGTTTAAATTCAGGTGCGTTTTTTTCTATATTAAGCTGTTCAGGAGGCTCAGGTTTTGTTTTCTTTCCCAGCTTCGGAAGATCGCCCATATAGCCATAACCTGAAGCTAATGCAGGAATAAACATTAAAAGAAGTATAGTTGCTAAGTTTCTTAAAAACTTTTTAAAATTACTCATTTCCTTTTTCTTTCCAGCTTTTAATATATTTTTATATTAAAATGCTCCCCGTTTTTTAAAATCCACTCTTTAATCGGCTTTTAAAACCGCAAATACGATTGTTTTTAAAAACATGCGGTCTTTACTTATTTTACTTATTTTTTAAAATTTTGCAAATTCCTGACTTTGTTAACCTGAGTAAGCCTGTATTGTTTTATATAAAAAGTTATCAGTAATTTTAGCCGGACAGGCTCTTACTTTTACTATAAATAAACTGAATTAATATTAAAAATAAGTATGGGAAAAGAAAACAGGTTATGGTAATATAATATATATATATTGAAAAAGGCTTTAAGTAGCGGTTTTATTTACATGAAAATTTACTAATGATATAAATACTATAAATTGCAGATTTAATTTTCGGTTTTTTATTTCATTATTATTATCCTTGATAGGTATTCGGATGTCATCGAAGTGGTACAAAAACCTCGTAAATAAAGTAAAATTATTTGGGAATAGGGTTCATATACTGGAAACAAGCGTTCTCGACGAAAAACAAAAGTTTAAGGAGATCTTCGAGAGAAACCTTAAACTTGAAAAAGAAATTACGGAAAGAACAGAAGAACTTAACCAGGCAAATAAAAGCCTTCTGACGCTTAAGCATATATGGAGTACAATGAACTCCTCAGAGCCTTTATCAGAAGTTCTTTCAACCGTCGTTAACGGGCTTTCCAATGAGCTTGGATACCTTCAGTGCATGGTTTTCCAGATTTTTGCATTTGAATCGGGAGACAGGCTTAAGATAAGGGCTACAAACGAAAATAAATTTACTGAAAAGGTTTATGATATCCTTAACAGTTCAATTTTTTCCTATGACATACCTGTTTCCGCAAAAAAAAATCCGATAGTGCAGGCAGTTGAAAACAAAGAAATTAAAAATATAAAAAAGTTTTCAGAACTATTTCAGGATTCCTCCCCTGAAATAGAGTTGGAAAAGCTTAATGAAATCGACATGATTATCGGGAACAGGGCAATTTGCGTTCTTCCAATTATAGTCCAGGACCAACCTTTCGGATGCCTGGTCACTATTTCCACGAGAAATGAAATAGTGCATACCGAGAGAAACTTTCTCAGCCTCTTTGCCGGTCAGATAGAACTTGCGGTAACAATCGCCAACCTGTTTGAGCAGATTAAAAAACAGGCCCTTACCGACCCTCTTACAGGTTTGTACAATAGGAGGCATTTTGACCAGTGTTTAGCCACAGAAGTTGAGCGTTCCCTGCGGTTGAACCAGCCTTTTACCCTTATTGCCCTTGATTTGGATCATTTGAAAAAAATTAATGACAATTACGGCCATTCAACAGGCGATGAAGCGATTAAAAAAATAGGTGAGGTACTTAAGAAAAATGCCCGTTCAGTAGACATTCCGGCAAGGTTCGGCGGTGAAGAGTTTGCTGTAATCTTGCCTGGTATTGACGTGGAAGGTGGTATTAAGGCGGCAGAAAGGCTTAAGTCCTCCATAGAGGAATCAAGCCTTAAGGAAGTCGAAAAAATAACCGCCAGTATTGGAGTTGCAACGTTTTTAAGACATACCGAAATGCTCGGGGAATTGCTGGAACTTGCTGACCAGGCAATGTACAGGGCTAAGAAAAACGGCAGGAACAGAGTAGAAATAGCCGCAAGAGAAGAAGAACATGACTGGAAAAATGTTGTCATCGAAACATTTACCGCAATGATGAATGAATATAAGACTCCGGCTGCTCATAATGTTCTTGAAGAGCTAAAGATTTCTGAAAGGGAAGATCTTAACCTTATGGAGGTTATGTACAGGGTACAAAAGATTCTTGCCGAAAGTTACAGTGAATCCTATAAGGTTGATTATATTGATGAAAAACTTGATTTACTTGCTCAAATGGGCAAAAAAAATAACATGTCCGATGATGAGATAGAGAAATTAAAAATTGCCTCATCATTGCATGACATTGGGAGTATGCTTACTTCTGAGGAAATAATTCTAAAACCCGGGCCGCTTACAAAAGAAGAAAAGACAAAAGTCCTTGAAAACCCAATACTTGCAGCAAAAGAAATCCTAAAACCTATTAAGGCTACCGGATATATTATAAATATAGTTGAACACCATCATGAACACTGGGATGGGACGGGATATCCCGGTGATCTCTCAGGAGCGTTAATTCCCAGGGGCGCAAGGATTTTATTCATTGTGAACTCTTTCTTCGCAATGATAAGCGATAGGCCCTACAGAAAGGCCTTACCTTTTGAAAAAGCAATAGAAATTCTAAAAAACGGCGGCGGAACCGTATGGGATGCAAGACTTATTGATATATTTATCGATGTTGTAAAGTTGAAAAAAGAAGATTTGCTCTCATTAAAGTAAGTCCGAATCTTGAATCCGTTGGGGTATAGAGCCGGGAGGCGGAGCTTCAGGGGTTTCTATCGGATGTTGGCCAAAATTGTACAGAGGCAGGGTAAAGTCTCTTTCATAGTATAAGTTTTTCAAAAATTTTACCAGCTTGTTGTTTGATTTAATTTCCTCACCTTCCGAGTTAATTTTTTTCCCAAGGATTCTGGCGTTCTGAAGCTCTATTAAGCGGTATACTTCAGGGGAATGGCCATGATTTAGCAAATATTCCCTGGAATCAACTTCTTCAACGCTAAGTCTTTTGGCATAACCTTGATTAATAAGGCATATAAAACTTACGAATATAGCTAATGCAAGACACTTAACAAATCTCATAACAAGCTCCATTGATTTTTCCAATTATAATTAATTTCATTATAAAGGTTTTTTATATTCATTAGAATACTACTTTCAATGCAGTTTTTTTAATAAAGAATTGCTCAAGTTGCCATCCGTAAAAATTTTGTTATTTTACATTATAAAATTTTTTCAAAATATATATGGATTAGAAAAGGCGAAGTCTTTTCATTCCTCTAAGAGTAAGGAGTATGGGCATTTTGAAAAAATTTATAAGCAGCAACTTGAGTTAAAAAGTTAAGAGTTTATCTTAAGAGGAAGTATTTTTATCATATACTTTTAAAGGAAATATAAGTTTAACGGTAAAAATAATGAGTAAAAAACCTGTAGTTGCGGTAGTAGGCAGACCAAACGTAGGCAAGTCAACCTTTGTAAACCGTCTTGTAGGATCAAGAGAATCCATAGTAGATGATATGCCGGGAGTCACAAGGGACAGGCTGTATTTCGACGTTGAATGGTCAAATTCGTCTTTTACCGTAATTGATACAGGAGGAATCATTCCCGGAATGGAAGATGAAATAATGCTCTCTATAGCTTCCCAGGTAGAGATTGCATCTGAGCAGGCTGATGCGATAATTTTCCTGGCGGATGGCAGGGAGGGCTTGACGCCTGTTGATGAAGACATTGCCAATATGCTTAGGAAGGGTCAAAAACCGGTATTTTTAACCGTAAACAAGATAGATACTCCTGAAAAAGCAGGTCTTATAAATGAATTTTACTCCCTGGGGATGGGAGAGCCGCACCCTGTTTCTGCGATGCACGGGACAGGCGGAATGGGAGACCTTCTTGATGAAATAATCAAAGTACTGCCCGGGTATAAGGAGGAAGACGCTAAAAGTCCAATTAAAGTAGCAGTTGCGGGCAGGCCTAACGTGGGAAAATCATCTCTTATCAATGCGTTTCTTGGAGAGGAAAGGGTTATAGTCAGCGAAGTTTCCGGTACTACAAGGGATGCGATTAACACCGGCCTGAAAGTTGACGGGACAGAGTACATTCTTGTTGACACCGCGGGTATAAGAAAGAAGGCAAAAGTCGGCTATGGCGTGGAAATGTTTTCTGTAGACCGGGCAATAAAAGCGATCAGAAATGCTGATGTGGTTTTAATGATGATTAACGCCAAAGACGGGGTAACTGACCAGGATAAAAAAATTGGCAATACCATAATCGACGCGGGAAAAGCAGTAGTCCTCCTGGTAAACAAATGGGATATTGTGGAAAATAAAAAATCCAACACGGTAAATGAGTTTACGCGAAAGATAAAACAGGATGCTCCTCATCTGGATTTTGCGCCGATTTTATTCATAAGCGCAAAAACAGGCCAGCGGGTTAATAAGATTTTCCAGTCAGTACAGGAAGTGAGGGAGTTTTCCACAAAAGAAATCGCAACCAGCCTTTTAAACAGGGTAATTTCCGAGGCAACCGCCCTGAATCCTCCTCCTTCACAAAAAGGTAAAAGGTTAAAGATATACTATTCCACGCAGGCAGGCGTCGTTCCTCCGACGTTTATACTTTTTGTCAACGATAAAAAGCTTTTTATGACTTCTTATGTGAGATATATAGAAAACAAGTTAAGAGAGGCCTTCGGGTTCTTCGGTACTCCAATCAGGATCATTATCCGGGAAAAAGGCGAAAAAGCCTGAATAAAAAAATCCAACAATTTTTAGCAATTTTTTTGCGTTAAGGGTTTTATTAAGATAGATAAAGCTCTTAAGGGAAAATTTTGTGAATATTTCATTATTAGCCCCCGGTAAAAATTATTTTGAAAATAAAAAAGCTGTAAAAACAACAGCATTAGCTAAACCTGCAATACCCCGGGATGTTTTTATAAGAAGAAATATGCCCGCCGGAAATATTTCTTTCCAGGGACTAACAGGAAACCTCGGCAAAAAGGCTTACGCTAACACGGGGGAGATAAAAGAAGAAGTGGAAAAATATCCCAAATCTAATGGAGTCGCAGGGAGTATTCCCTCAGACTGGGTTAATAAAATTCCAAAAGGGGAGAGAAGGGAGAAAATAAAACAACTTTATAAAGATTTTGACAAAGCTGTAGATGAACTTAGAAACAAAGATTTTTCATTAAGAGCACAGAAAGAAACTTCTGTAAAATTGACTGCTGCTATGCATGAAGCAGGGATTTTATCTAATGAAGAAAATATTAATTTAAAATACCTGGATGAGGGAGACTATGGAAGAGTTTATTTAATTGAAAGCAATAATAATGAGCAAAATAACAGGTTTGTAATTAAAATTTTTAGAAAAAAAGTTAGACATGACAAGTCCCATAATACTCATATAGAAATTAATAAGGGAATGTACTGGCAAAAACAGTTTGGCAAAGAAACAGACAGGACTAATTTTTACTTTGGCGATATAGAAAGCGGCTATATGATTACTCAATATGTAGATAAAAACATGCCTGGGCCTAAAAGAAAGAGTTCTCCGGAATTAATAGGGATAACATATATAGATAAAGAATACGGGCGCAATCAAATTAATGGACACTACTACGATTATGGGGGATTTAAAATTTCATCTCCAATACTGGCAAATAATAAAACAGCCAGGTATATTGCCAGAAAAATGGAAAAAACTTCCCCGGATAAACGTTTACAATATTTTAAAGATATTCTTAATAATAAAAAAACTTGTAATTATAATGATAAAATAATTGGACTTGCCTGCTGTCTTTTTCTCCTTGAAAAAAAAGACAGATTAGGATGTTTTAATCAGCTGGAAGAAGGAGCTGATAGCAAGCTTAAAGAAGCATTGGCAGAGAATTTAAAAGATTTACCAGAAGAGGATGACAGAAAAAATGCATTTAACCAGCTGATAGAAAGAGCTGATAATAAAGTTAAAGAGGGATTGGCACGGAATTTAAATTGCTTACCAAAAGGGGAATTCAGAATAAATGCATTTAATCAGCTGATAAAAGGAGCTGATAATAAAGTTAAAGAGGGATTGGCACGGAATTTAAATTGCTTACCAGAAGGGGAATTCAGAATAAATGCATTTAATCAGCTGATAGAAAGAGCTGATAATGAAGTTAAAGAGGCATTGGCCGGGAATTTAAAATATTTGCCGGAAGGGGAATTCAGAATAAATGCTTTTAACAAGCTTATAGAAGGAGCTGATAATGAAGTTAAAGAGGCATTGGGCTGGAGTTTAAAATATTTGCCAAAAGGGGATGACAGAATAAATGCCTTTAAACAGCTTATAGAAGGAGCTGATAATAAAGTTAAAGAGGTATTGGCCGAGAATTTAATAGATTTATCACCAGGGGATGACAGAATAAATGCCTTTAAACAGCTGATAGAAGGAGCTGATAATAAAGTTAAAGAGGCATTGGCCGGGAATTTAAAATATTTATCACCAGGGGATGACAGAATAAATGCCTTTAAACAGCTGATAGAAGAAGCTGATAATAAAGTTAAAAAAGCATTGGCCTGGAATTTAATAGATTTATCACCAGGGGATGACAGAATAAATGCCTTTAACCAGCTGATAGAAGAAGCTGATAATGAAGTTAAAAAGGCATTGGCACGGAATTTATATTGCTTACCAGAGAAGTCCAGAATAAATGCCTTTAAACAACTGATAGAAGAAGCTGATAATGAAGTTAAAAAGGCATTGGCACAGAGTTTATACCACTTACCAAGGGACGACATAGATGAGTGCAGAGGCTTGATAAGCTAAGCCTTATTTCAGGCCATTACCGTATTGCCAGCAAAATAAACAGTTTTTAGCGGATTATAATATATGTAGTAAGGCTAAAAAGGAAGAAGGATTATGACATTTGAATCAAACATAAGACCCATCCAATGGTCAGGAGACCACGTTAAGCTCATAGACCAGACAGTAATCCCGTATGAATATAAAACTGTTGATATAAAAACCTGGAAAGAAATGGCGGAAGCCATCAGGGATATGATAGTGCGGGGCGCCCCGGCAATCGGGGTATCGGGGGCATTCGGAGTTGCCCTCGGCGCAAGGGAATTTCTCGACAGCAAAAACAGGGAGGAATTCCTGCAAAGACTGGAGCTTATGGCCCAATACCTTAAATCAACCCGCCCAACCGCTGTAAACCTTATGTGGGCAGTTGATAAGCAGGTAAACCTTGCAAAGTCAGTTGACGGCAGTATTTCTGAAATAGCCCGTCAGCTTGAAGAAAATGCCCTGAAAATGCTTGAAGATGATATAGAAATCAATAAGAGAATCGGCGAGCACGGCGCTGAAATCATTCCACAGGGAGCAACCGTCCTTACGCACTGTAACGCGGGGGCATTGGCAACAGCAGGATACGGAACGGCGCTGGGCGTGATAAGGTCAGCTTATGCAGGAGATAATTCAATAAAGGTATTCGCCGATGAAACCAGGCCTCGCCAGCAGGGCGCAAGGCTTACCGCATGGGAGCTGGTTAACGACGGAATCCCCACAACCCTCATAACTGACGGCATGTGCGGGTATTTTATGAAGCGGGGCATGATTGATGTGGTGGTTGTCGGCGGGGATAGAATTGCTCTTAACGGCGATACCGCAAATAAAATCGGGACTTACACCGTAGCTCTTGCGGCTAATGCTCATCATATTCCATTTTATGTCGCTGCTCCTTATTCCTCAATAGATACTTCCATTGAAACCGGGGAAAATATTCCCATAGAAGAAAGAAGTCACGAAGAAGTGACGCATATCAACGGGAAATCAGTTTGTCCGGAGGGCATAAATATTATAAATCCGGCGTTTGATGTGACTCCGGCTGAATATATAACAGGAATTATCACAGAAACCGGAATATACATTCCCTCAGAGCTAAAACAGGCAGTATTATCAAGTGTTTAAAGATAAATCCTCGCAAAATAGGCGGGCGGACTTTCAGTCCGCCCGCCTATTTATTAGTTATTTTTATTCTTTTAAAAGGTCTTCAGGGAAATTCATAATAGAGGTTTGATCAGTAATAACTGTTTTAATACCCGGAGTCAGCTTTTGAACATATTCATACTGGATAAGCTGCGGATTAGCCCTTAAAGCAGTACCTTTTTCCTTTATAGCTTCAGCTTCCCCCTGAGCTTCTATAATTTTTCTTTGCTTTTCCTGTTTTTCTTTTTCAAGGACATATTTCATCCTCTCAGCTTCCTGAAGAGCAACCTGCTTCATTTCAATAGCCCTTGCGAACTCTTCAGAGAACTTAACGTTTCTGATAAGCACTTCGCTAAGGTTTATATCATAATTTTCAAGAGTTTTTTTAAGTTGTTCCTGAATCTGGTTCTGAATTTCCATCCTTTTTTCGGAATAAACATCAAGTACCGGGTATGTTGAGATTGTATTTCTTGCAACGCTTCTTACTTCCGGTTTAATAATTTTTTCTTCATAATAGGGGCCGACTTTCTGGTGTAATTTCCATACTTTTTCAGGAATAAGATTATACCTGACTGACATATCCATTGTAATTTTCTGCCCGTCAGAAGTTAATGATACCAGGGGAGCATCATCTGTAGTCCGTACATTCCTGCTGCCTTCCTGCGCCATTGTATAGGTCTGGGTTCTTACGCTGTAAATTGTAGGCTCTTGAATTCCCGGTATGAGGAAATGTAGGCCTTCCCCAAGAGTTCTTTCTTCCACGCCGGTAACCTTGTTCATCACAACCGCTCTTTCACCGGCGTTTACAACTAAAATTGCCTTGGATAATACGATTATCGCAAGGATAATCAGGAATATTAATCCTATCGACATTCCTTTAAACGGACCTGAGTTAAAATCCATATTCACCACGTTGCTATCTTTCATTTACGGCTCTCCTCTTGCTAATAACACACCTTTAATTATTTGAATAAAATTATCTCATATTATAGTTTTTTATCAATTAAATTTTGAAGTAAACTCAACATTTTCCCTGAATGTAAACTCTAAACCGTTCTTTTTTTCTAAAAGGCCGGTTTCTGTTATTTTTTTCCCAAATTCCCCGGGATTAAATTTTTTGTTTAATATAACTTCATAAACTTCCTGCAATTCCCCCAAAGAAAAAGTTTTTGGCATAATTTGCTTTACTATGGCGGTATTTTCCAGTTTTTGCCTTAAAAAGTTCAGTGTGAATTTAACAATTTCAGCATGGTCAAACGCCATTTCCGGCAATTCCTGAACGCTGAGCCATTGGGCATCTTTTGCGTCAGAATCGGCCTTAACCTGAAGCCCTGTTGAGGAATCCACAAGCCCAAAATGAACAACGCTTACTGTCCTGCCCCTGGGGTCCCTGCCGGGAGTTCCAAAAGTATGCACCTGTTCCAGCGGAATATTTTTTAAACCTGTTTCTTCTTCC
Organism: Candidatus Gastranaerophilales bacterium; assembly: GCA_028281965.1. Classification (GTDB taxonomy): domain Bacteria; phylum Cyanobacteriota; class Vampirovibrionia; order Gastranaerophilales; family UBA9971; genus JANQEB01. The sequence goes on along the minus strand of JANQIY010000114.1, from coordinate 1,035 downwards.
AGCTCCCGTTTTGCAGCTGTAAGAATTTCTTCCTCATAATCCGCAAACCCGCCGGGAATTGCCCATTTATCCTGAAACGGCGGATTTTTTCTTTTTATTAAGAGAATTTTTAATGTTTTTTCTATTATTGAAAAAATAATAATATCAACAGTTAAAGCAGGATTTTTGTACTTTTCAGCCATTTTGTCACCTTTAAAGCTGTAGGCTGACGCTTTTTAAACGTCAGCCCATTTTATATTCCTGATAAAAGAGGATTTTAACCTGATTTTTGTTCAAGTTCAGCGTCTTTAATAAATTCGTTAGTCGCAGCATAATGCTCCAGAGCCAATGCAAGGGCTTCAGGATTTTGTGAATTCTGTTTTTTTGCATAACCTTGAAAAGCCGGATATAAAGCAGTTGCTTTTTCTACTGCTCCGGGGTTTTCGTCTATAGCCTTGAGGTCTTTGCGGGCTTGCAGTATCTCTTTAGAGCCAAAAGTTACTGCATGTCCATTCATTTGAGCTTTAACCGGTGAATTCACCCAGCTTCTTTTTATAAAAGCCCCGGGATCATACCTTAGATCGGTTTTTTCTCCTTTAAATGCGACATCTTTGGAATTTTCCTTTGCCTGTTCCCCATGAAACTGACCTCCAGCAGGAGAAAGTCCCTCGTTATTTTGAATTTCACTCATATAAAAAGATCTCCAGGATAATGCTCACAAAAAACATAAGAAATTTGTTAACTGTAATTATAACACTTGTTTTGATTTTTACTAAAAATTTTTTAAAAAAAAGTTAATGTTAAGTTACAGAAGGCTAAAATTTCTTTTTATTAAAGGAGATTTTCTCCTTTACGTTAAGATTTTACTTTTAATGAAAAAATTTTTTATCGTCAAAACGGACTATTTAACCAGAATGACGGGTTAGTTCTTTTTTAAAAATTCCTTAAAACGCCCACCCAACCCGCCCTGAAGGTGGGCGGCGGCTGCATGAATGAGGCTGTGCTCCCGCTAACGCAGAGCCGCCGCCTCTTTTTTTATAAATTTTAAGGAATTTT
>JANQIY010000085.1 GCA_028281965.1 Candidatus Gastranaerophilales bacterium | reverse complement strand
TGGAAAAGAGGCTCCGCCTCTTTTCGATTCTCTATAATTTTTTTGGCAAATATTGCTCAGTCATATCCTGGCTTTTGGCTAATTAGAGATTGAGGTTATCTAGCAATTCGAGTTACTGGTTTTGTAAACTTTCAAAAACATCTGCAAATTCCGGAAAAGAAATATTCACCCATTGAAATTCATTTATTCTGACCGGCTTTAAGGAAGCTAACGCTGCAACATAAGCCGACATTGCTATTCTGTGGTCGTGGTATGTTTCAAGTACGCAATTTCCTCTTAACTGTGTTTTACCGCTTATTACAAACCCGTCAACAGCCTCTTCAATATCAGCTCCAAGTTTTTTCAATTCCAGACATATTGTTTTTATCCTGTCAGATTCCTTATGCCTTAATTCTTCGGCCTCTTTTACAATTGTAGTGCCATCTGCCTGGGTAGCGGCAATTGCGATTACGGGCAACTCGTCGATAAGCCGGGGAACCATTTCCTTACCTATGGTAATACCCTTAAGTCCGGCATATTTTACCTTTATATCCCCAACTTCTTCCCCGCATTCGCTCCTCTGGTCCAAAACAGTAATATCTGCCCCCATTTCCAGCATTACATCAATAATTCCCGTTCTGGTAGGGTTAAGCCCGACGTTTTTGATGATAATTTCAGAATCCGGAATTATACTGGCGGCAACAATAAAAAAAGCAGCCGAGGAAATATCCCCGGGAATGGAAATCGGTCCTGGTATAAGCTTTGATTGCCTGATTTTGACCTTGTTATCTTCAACTTCAATATCAGCCCCGAGATAATCTAAAAGCCTTTCCGTATGGTCTCTGGACCTGAAAGGTTCCCTTATGACGGTTTTACCTTCGGCATTTAACCCGGCCAGCAGGATGCAGGACTTTACCTGGGCGCTTGCAATTTGTGAATTATGGACAATCCCGCTTAACTTCGTGCCTTTTATGGCAATAGGAGCTCTTGTATCATCGCATTCTGCCGTTATAATAGCTCCCATAAGCTTTAAAGGATTAATAACCCTTGCCATAGGGCGTTTTTTCAGGCTTTCATCACCGGTAATCACTGACGAAAAATCTGTTCCCGCAAGTATTCCTGACATAAGCCTTATCGTAGTTCCGGAATTTCCCGCATAAAGGACTTTTTCAGTCTCTTTAAATCCACTTTTATTGTTTATAACAATATTTCTATCTGACAGGAATTCCACCTCAACTCCCAGCTGTTGTAAAACACTTAAAGTACTTTTACAGTCTGCTCCTGAGGAAAAATTTCCTATACTTATACTCCCGGCTGTTAAAGCCCCAAACATTGCCGCTCTATGGGAAATCGATTTATCAGCGGGGACTTCTATAGTCCCTTTCAGCGGTTTTTTTAAAGGAATCACTGTTTTTTGGTTATCAGTTTTCATAGTCTAAATTATACCTGATATTTATTTAAGGAATAAACAAAAAGTTTTGGTAGTGATTGAAATCTGACTGATAAAAAATATAACTCTCCTTGTGTCATTGCAAATGACAGGCAAGGTTTTTAGCCGGTATTCAATTACCTGTCCATGCCGTCTGTTTAGATGAATTTTTTCTTTTCACCTAAACATCATTATAATTTTTACCGATCCTGTTAACAGGAGAGAGGGAAAATGTTCAGCAGTTCTATACAAAAAATGCTAAATAGCGCCAGTTTTTCTTCAGCGCAAAAAAGAGTTGCGCAGATAGAAAACATGATTATCGAAAAAACAAATGAATTATCACCTTCTGATATATCAAAAACCGGACAAACACAGCAATTCTCGGAAATTTTAAAACAAACACCGCCAGTCCCGCCTAAATTTAAAATAGCAGAACCTCCAAAAACTACACGGGCAGAAATTAACGATTTAATAAACACTGTTTCTAAAAAATATAGAGTGGATGAAAAACTTGTAACATCAGTTATAAAACAGGAATCTGATTTTAACCCTAACGCCGTTTCAAAAGCCGGGGCAAAAGGTTTAATGCAGCTAATGCCTCAAACAGCAAAGGAAGTAGGTGTTCTAAACCCGTTTAGCCCTTCACAAAATATTGAAGGCGGAGTTAGATACCTGAAAAAAATGCTGGACAAATATAACGGCAATATGATTTTAGCACTTGCCGCATACAACGCCGGGCCTGATAACGTTGATAAATACGGCGGGGTCCCGCCTTTTAAGGAAACACAGCAGTATGTTAAAAAAATCCTTTCTAATTACCTAAACCAGGCAGCAGGTTAATTTCTATAACTCAAACTTGAAAAACATGTTTAAAACCTGTCTTATTACAGGAAATGTGGTAAAACACCTTAAATATTTAGATAAAAATTCAAGTTTTTTTCTCTCAGATTCAGAAAAATACCTCCTGAACATTTCATCCCTTTCCCTGTTTAGTTCTTCCTCTCTTTTAAGGCTGGTGGAAATTCCGCCGGAATTAAAAATAGTTACGGCAAAACCTAAATAATAGCGGGAAACATTATGATGTAAAAAAGCCCTTAAAAACCATTCCTGGTCGCTTACTATTTTAAAATTTGTATCAAAATCACCGTATTTATCGAAAACATCCCGCCTGTAAAAAGTTGCGGGCTGGCATGGAGTATTTTTCATAAGATAAATTTTGTTTAATTTGTTATGTTTTCTTAGACCATTATTAACAAAAGCCTGATCGCCATAAAGCAGTTCCTTTTTATTATTTTCCACGCTATTAGCTGCTTTTTGCAATACAGACCCGTCTAAAAACATGTCATCTGAATTTAAAAAGAAAATATAATCCCCGCTTGAATACCTTATTCCTTTGTTCATGGCATCATAAAGCCCGTTATCAGGTTCGCTGATAACTACGGCAATCTTATCCCGATATTTATTAACCACATCAAGCGTTCCATCAGTAGAAACACCGTCTATTATTATATGTTCAAAACCTTTAAAAGCCTGGTTTAAAACACTTAATATAGTATTTTCAATAGTATCACTGGAATTTTTACATACGGTTATTATGGAAAACTTCATTTTTTATCCTGAAATTATTTGCTAAAATATCTTTTAACAGGTTTTAATATTTAAAGATTAGCACAGACCAAAATTAACGGAGTTTTCTACAGGTAAAAAAATCTGTTTGTAAAATTTTATAAAGGGCATGGCTTTTCAGTTATCAACCTGTAGAAAACTTGTTTAAAACTTGTATATAAGTATCTGGTTTTTGTAGAAAAAAAATGTAGAAAAAAATCCATGTTGTAAAGAATTATTTAGTTTTATACATTTTATTAACAGGTTTTCTACAGCCAGAATCAAGACTACAATTGTATTTTATACACTTTTCTACAAAAATTTGCCTGCTCTACTACTACTAAATTAATAAATATATTTATTTAAATTATTTTTAGTAGGTAAAATAGTTTAGGGTAGAATTAAAATTATTCAGGAAAAGTTTTTTAAAAAAAGGTGAGGAGTTGTAAGAATTATGAAGTTTACCGCTGAAAAAGAAGTTATTAACAATGCGCTGAATGTTGTTTCAAAAGCAGCGGCTGTACGCGGAATCCAGCCGGTTTTATCCAATGTTTTAATGGAATCCCTTGAAAATAATGAAATAAAACTTTGCGCTACCGACCTTGATATTTCTGTTGAAATGAATATAAAAGCTGAAATATCTGAAATAGGCGGTATAACTCTTCCGGCGAAAAAACTTACAGAAATTATTTCCAAGCTCCCTGATGAAAAAGTAGATTTTAAACTGGATAAAGAAAGTAATATTGTTGAAATAAAGTGCGGGAGGTCGAAATTTGATATTAAAGGTATTTCGGCAAGCGAATTCCCGCCTGTTGAATATCCGGAATCCGATGATTTTGTTGAGTTTGAAATTGAACCGTTTTTAAAAGCGATAAAACAAACACTTTTTGCAGCTGCTACTTATGATATGAATAATGTCCTCAGCGGTATTTTTTGCAAAATAGAAGATAATACACTTGAAATGGCAGCCCTTGACGGTAACAGGCTTGCCAGGGTTAAGGAAGATATTGAAAATAAGGATAAAAAAAGCTTCTCTGTAATAATTCCTTCGCGTACTTTAAAGGAGTTTGTAAGTATTGTAACTGGCGTGGAAGACGAAAAAGTATCTATTACAGTTAAAAACGGTCAAATTTTATTCAAATTATCAGACAGGTTTATGGCATCACGTTTAATTGAAGGTCAATACCCTAATTATGAGCAGCTTATCCCCACTACAAACGATAAAAGAGCAAAAATAGAAAAAGGAAAGTTTTTATCTTCCCTTGATAGAGTTGCCACAATGGTTAATGAAAGGACTAACATAGTTAAATTGTCTTTTAACAATGATAATTTACAGATAACAGCAGATACACCTGATCTTGGTGATTCCTGCGATGAAATACCCGTGGAATACGCCGGCGAAAATATGGATATAGCTTTTAACTACAGATATATCCAGGATTTCCTGAAAGTTATGGAAGTCGATAATATTTTAGTAGAAATGGACGGATCTTTATCAGGAGTGCTGTATAAGTCTGAAAATGAAAAAGACGCGGTTTGTCTTATAATGCCTGTTCAGTTGACTTAACTTATCCGAGAAATATTTATAGACAGAATCATGTAAGATTAAACACTTGTCATGCGAAGCCTGTAATGACAGTTTGTGCAGGCTGTGGCAATCTATTCAACGTGGTTTTCAACATTTTCAATGTAATTGCCTAACTTGTGCATTGCGTCCTGGCTATGAAACCTGGCGGAACGCAAAATTCCCCCGGTATGAAAGCCGCCCAGGTCTCCTTCATTGGAAAGTTTTTCCAGTGCGATTTTAGTCGTTGAATAAATAGCAAGCATTGAATCCTTGCATTCTTTAAGTATTTGTATTTTTTCTTTTAAATTCATTTTTTGCTCCTTTTATAACAATATATTACAATAATACATGTATTTGTTAATATAAAACATATACTAGTTAATGTAATCTGTCAACTTATATAAAATAATTTTATCCTTAATTTATTATGATAAAAAATAATCTTTCAAAGTTGATGGGTGAAAAAAGGATAAGAATTGCTGAAATGCAAAGACTTACTGGTTTAAATGTCAATACTATTATTCGTTTTTATTATGATAAAAATAAGAATGTTAGTATAGATACAATAAATCGCCTTTGTAAGGCTTTAGATTGCAATACACAGGATTTATTAGAGTACATTTCAGATTAAGAGCCTGTCCAAGAAATAATTTATAGACAGTAGCAGTAGGTTGGGTTAAAAAATTCTATTTTTTAACCCAACCTTACACGACGTGTCAATCTGCCCATTTAACCAGGGCAATTCAGTTCTAAATTGGATAAATTAAACTTAAACTGTCACCCCGCACTTGATGCGGGGTCTTAGCCAATTAATGCTGATACGCGATAAGTAAAAGTTGGCTAGATGCCGTGTCAAGCACGGCATGACATATCTTTTTTAATTCCAGAATTGAAAGACCCT
>JANQIY010000346.1 GCA_028281965.1 Candidatus Gastranaerophilales bacterium | reverse complement strand
TAACTCGAGTCGCGAATTAGCTTAAAAGCAATTATAACAAGGTTTTAAATAGAGTTAAAATTTAAATTTTATTGAAATAAATTTTGCAAAATCATAAATAAAAACAGGGGCGAACGAGGCGGCGAAGTCGCCGAAGTGAGCCCAAAACAAAAAACTAGCCCCCTCCCTTCTAAAGGGAGGGGGTTGGGGGTGGGTTGTAAAATTTTCGATTTTACAAATTAATTCGCGACTCGAGTTAAATAATAGTAAAAAAAAATAGTTGAGTTTGAATTTTAATTTATAAGCTCATAAAATAGTTCCTCCTAAACAGCGTTAATTAACCTGCTGTGTAATTTTATAACCCGCAATGAAGCCAAATAATATTTATTATAAAGGGGGACTCAGGAGGCTGGAATAAATATCCAGGTATTATGGGAGCTGACAGACCAATAAATTTACTGACCTACGGCCATAGGAAAAACCGGGATGAACCGGAAATCCCCGCAAACAAAAACAAACTTGCGGTAGAAATATTTGACCGGATCATTGAAAATATGTTCAGGCGGAGTTTTACGTCTGTTAGAGTGAAAAATAAACAGCTTTACTACCTCCGAGACACAGATTATGCAAACCTGCTCTATGGCTATCACGGGTGCTGGTGGGACGGGGTACTGGCTAACCTGGTTTTCAGGAAGCTTTATAACAGTGATTTTTATATGATGATAAAAGATTTATACAGGTTTCCTTTTTTATCCAAAATCGGCGGGTTTTCCATAGAAAAGGATTCTGTCTACGGAAAATTAAAGGCAATAAATTATGCCGTAAAACTGCTTGAGGACACTAAAAATTCAGTGTGGATTTTTCCGCAGGGAAAGCTGTTTCCGCAGGACTCCAGGCCAATTAAGTTTGAGAGCGGCATTGCTCATATTTGCAGCAAGGTCAAGGGCGTTAACCTAATTCCCGTAGCTTATAAATACACTTTTTTGCAAACCTCCAGACCGGAAATATTCGTAGAAATTGGTAAGCCGGTTATTATTCAAGGCAGTATTCCGGACAAAAAGGAACTTTTGCGAAAACTTGAGGATGATTTCACTAAACTTCTGGACAAACAATTAGATGATATAGAAAACAAAAGGTTTAAACACTACAAGACCCTTTTATACAGGGATTTTTGCTGGCTTAATTTTATTGAAAACAATTTTAAGCCGGTTATAAGGAAAAGGTTCTAAAAATTTAAACGCTATTTCGTATAGTTTTTAGTAACTAACTCGAGTTGCTAATTGCATGTATGCAACATTTGCCAAAACCCACCCTGAATGAGCTACTGCGTTAGCTCCCGCTGTCGCGCACAGCCATCCTAAAGGAGGAAAAGAGGCGGAGCCTCTTTTCGATTCTCTATAATTTTTTGGCAAATGTTGCATAGTCATATCCTGGCTTTTGGGTAATTAGCAACTCAAGTTAACTACTTAGCCCTCCTCTAAAAATGTAAAGAAAAAATTTTTCAAAATCGCCCGCCACTCCCTCCCTGATTGAGGTTAAAGGGCGAAGCCCTTTAACAATTCTATATAACCCGAATCTCTAATTGCATACATGCAATATTTGCCAAAACCCGCCCACAGCCACCCTAAAGGTGGAAAAGAGGCTCTGCCTCTTTTCGATTCTCTATAATTTTTTTGGCAAATATTGCTCAGTCATATCCTGGCTTTTGGCTAATTAGAGATTG
>JANQIY010000311.1 GCA_028281965.1 Candidatus Gastranaerophilales bacterium | reverse complement strand
CCAAATAAATGTGCTTTTTGATCGTCATTTAACCCTGTTAAGTCGCTGTAACGGCTAAATTTACGGAACCAATGGTCTCCTGATGATAGGCCGTTGTAGGTATTAGGTCTATAAGATAAAGCTATTGCTGATTCCAGTATATGTTGATGCAATGGCTGTTGATTTACATTTTGCGGTACGATATTACTTTGTACAGGAGCGTTACCATTACCCTCTCCTGGTTGTTGAACATTAACCTGTCCTGGTGGTTGAACATTTAAATTGTCATCAGCCAGGGCCTGTTCATCCATCTCTTGGTCTTCCTCAGGGGTGATGTGTTCTAAACTGCTTGACGATGTAGACTCAGATGTAAAGGAGGTCTCTGAATCAGTACTGTCATTTGCACGAGTTTGTGAACTGCTCTGTATGTTGCTAGGATCTGAAATATCCCGCGGACTGTCTTTATCTCCGTCCGTATGTAAATCAGGTATTAATAACAGTGGCGGATCCGGCTCAAACAATGGATTATCTGTTTTGCGATTTGGAACTTGAGGACTTAAGGTAATGTTATCATTGCTATATTCGATATTTGAAGACGAAGGGACGGCTATTGGTCGTATTATTGTTTCACTATCGGTAAATTTCGGACTCACAGTTTGGTGAAGAATGTTGAAGGTTTCCGGGGAATTTCGATCGTGTTTCCTTGGTTTTTCTACGCTGCTTGTTTTGTTAATTCTGGTTTTCCTCGAACCTGGAGCGCTAGTATAAATTACTTTAGCCTCCTTTGTACTAGGTCGAAAATCGTATCGGTCTTTCTCGGAATCCAGTGTCGAAGATTAATAAGCACCCAATGTACCGAAAATTTAATACACTTTTTAATCCGGATGCAGGTTTTTTTTTTTTTTTTTTTTTTTTCCGAAATCGGTTAATGTCTTGACGTTTGTAAAAATAATAAAGTACTATATTCATGAAACACACCGAAATAAATTGTCTTTTGTTTTATAATTTCAAAATGTTAACACGCTAAATAAAACTTACGTCTGCAACGTTGCTGAAGACAAATCCAGGAAACAACACACTGCAATTGTAGATTACTTCAGCTGCTAACACAGTTTTCACTGAGGGAGATAACAGCAGATAGTTGATATATATATGTAATAATATTCTTTTTTTTTTTTTTTCCCACACAAGTGTTTTGCTGCTTTTCTTGATTATCTTGCGGTTTACCGTAGTTAATAACACAAAATTAGTTTCTGCCGGTATACGAAAATGTTATTACTTGTTTTTTTTTTTTTTTTTATTACTCGGAGGTTCCTCAACGAGTATGATTGAACTATACTGCGAGAAATGAGTTATAGTTATTTTGCCACGCTAGAGAAAGACCGATACTCACCCAGGTATAAGTGCTGTCTGGCTGCTGA
>JANQIY010000254.1 GCA_028281965.1 Candidatus Gastranaerophilales bacterium | reverse complement strand
GGAGGGAAGCGAGACCAAAGAAAAAATTGGGTGGGTGGAGGGAGAATGAATTTTTGAAAATTTTAAAAACACTTAAGTTTTTATTGTTTACTCCTTAATGTAACATTATGTTTCAAAATTTCTTTAAATCCAAAAGAAAAGCTAAATTTTATCTCTAAAACCTCGATAAATTATGTAGATGAACTAAATACTAACGAGTACTTTTAAAAAGTTTAAAAACTTAATACTCAAAATCGTCTGTTCAGGGATTATCTTCTACTGAAAGGGTACTTTTAATGCAAAAATTTTCCGGGATTACATTAGGGATTTTTTTATTCTTATTTTCATTTATTAATACTGCTGAAGGGTTTGATGGTGAATATAAAGAAATTACAAGAAGTGAAAAAATTAACAAAGCCCTGGACTCACTAAAAAATACCAGCGCAAAATGGGTAATCAAAACTGTAAAAGGAAACAACCTTTCCGGGCGGCCAATAAGAATTATGTTTAGAAAACTGGAAAAAATGAACCCCGCCTATAAAACCTTTGAAGCTCTTACTTGCGTTGATTCTACCGATAAAATTTACATTTTTATAAATTCAAAACATAAAGACGCACCTGTTGAGGCGATTGCAACATTACTTACACATGAAGTCCTTCACCAAGACGCAGAGAACTCCATAGCCGAAGAAACAAAAGCCTGGAGCAATGAGGCTATTTACTGGACAGAATTTACAGCTAAAAACCCTTCACTGGCTAATGCTCCGGGCGGTCTTGTTAAAAGGTTAAACATACTTGCTGCTATTTATAGAAAACAGGGTACAAGCGGTATCCATAAAAAAGTTATGTCAATCCACGCATATAAAAACTTAGAAATGGCTTCCGCCGGGTTTGACTATTAAACTTGAGCCGCTAACAACTAACCAGGGTCGCGAATTAGCTTAAATATGTAAATTCAGCAATACTATTACATTGTAAGCACATAGAGTTGATAGCTCCCGAAATGTCATTCCGAGCAGGCGGGTTGGGTGGGAATGAGTTACGCAAAACCTCCAACGAAAACTAAAACGTTTCCGTTTCGGTTTTGCTTCACTCCCGCTTCGC
>JANQIY010000222.1 GCA_028281965.1 Candidatus Gastranaerophilales bacterium | reverse complement strand
AGGGTGGCTGTGCGCGGCAGCGGGAGCTAACGCAGTAGCTCATTCATGGGTGGGTTTTGGCAAATGTTGCATACATGCAATTAGCAACTCGAGTTTAATCATTAAAATTTTATTAAAATTAACTTTTATGGGAAATTAATTATTTTATTATAAATTTGGGAGTTAAAAACACATTATTTTTAAATAAAATTCAGGAATTAATAAAAGGGAGGCATAAATGAATATTAGTTCTGACTTTAAAAGAGAGTTACTTAAAAATTTAGGCATAATATTTATCTGTGTAGCTTGCTCTACTGCGATAAGCTTTTTCATGATCCCGCAAAACCAGCCTGCTCCGGCAGTTAGCACTGAAAAAGGAGATTGTGGTGAAAAAATTCAAACAAAGGTTCAAAAGAATTTTTTCAGTGATACAGATATAATTGCTGATATTGTAGAAGAAATTTCTCCCTCAGTTGTGCATATAACCACAAAGGTAGAAGAAAAAACAGTTCAGAACCCGCGCCAGTTCTTTTTTGAAGACGAATTTTTCAGGCATTTTTTCGGGTTTGAGCAAAGAGGCAATAATTTCCAAAAGCCCCCTATAGGCAGGAAAAGCGTAGGTACGGGTTCCGGGACGATCATTTCTGAAGACGGTTATATATTAACAAATTACCACGTTGTCCAAAACGCTTCGGAAATAACGGTAAAAACAAAAGACAATAAGGAATACAAGGCAAAACTTGTCGGAAAAGACAGATACAGCGACCTTGCAGTTATAAAAATCAAGGAAAAAGGTTTAACTCCGGCGAAGTTAAGCGACAGTTCCAAAATAAGGCCCGGTCAATGGGCGATAGCCGTAGGAAGTCCTCATGGCCTTGACCACACAGTCACCCTGGGAATAATCAGCGCTGTCAGACGTGATGTCCCCCAGCTTTCAAATGTAAGTTTTATCCAGACCGACGCCGCTATTAACCCCGGCAATTCCGGAGGCCCGCTTCTTAATATTCACGGCGAAGTTGTTGGAATTAACACGGCGATAATCGGTTCCGCTCAAAATATCGGGTTTGCAATACCTGTTAATACCGCTAAAAAAATAGTGGAACAGCTAAAATCCGGCGAACCTATCGGCCATCCCTGGCTTGGCGTTGCGATGAGCCCTGTGACCGAAGAGCTTGCAAAAGCATTGGGGATACCCTCAGATACGGAGGGCGTGGTTTTAAGCAGGGTAATGAGAGGAAGCCCGGCTGATGTCCACGGATTACAGCCGGGGGATGTCTTACAAAGGATTGACGGTAAAAAATTCAACGACCCTAAAGCTGTACAGGAAGAAATTAAAAGCCGAAAAGTCGGCGATACCATTAATGTTCAGGTTTTAAGGGACGGAAAAGTAATTGGAAAAGAAGTAAAACTCGGCAATTGGGAAGAAACCGATACTGACTATTAAACTCGAGTTGCTAATTGCATAGTCATATCCTAGCTTTTGGCTAATTAGCTCGAATCTCTAATTGCATACATGCAATATTTGCCAAAACCCACCCATGAATGAGCTACTGCGTTAGCTCCCGCTGCCGCGCACAGCCACCCTAAAGGTGGAAAAGAGGCT
>JANQIY010000203.1 GCA_028281965.1 Candidatus Gastranaerophilales bacterium | reverse complement strand
CATTTCGCCTGCTTCGCGCCTCTTTTCGATTCTCTATAATTTTTTGGCAAATGTTGCATAGTCATATCCTGGCTTTTGGCTAATTAGCAACTCAAGTTTGATAAAATATTTTAATTTACTTGGGGCATGGTGTAGGATTGGAAGCCGGACTTCGCAAGCAAATGTTGCATAGTCAGGCGCTTTAGGCTAGTTGGTTGGCGACTCGAGTTGTTTAAATGATGAGTTGAGGGGGCTTGTACCCTTTTGTTTTTGTTAATCCAGCTTTTCCAGCAATTCATCGTCAATTTCAAAGTTGGCATAAACATTTTGGACGTCATCATGGTTTTCTATGTTCTCCAGAAGCTTTAAAAGGTTTTTTGCTATAGTTTCATCCTCAATATTAATAGTATTAAGAGGGTTTTTGACAACTTCGGCGTTTGCAATCCTGAACCCCGACCTTTCAACTTCTTCAGCAACCGCCTGTAAATTTTCAGGTAAGGTGACTATGCGGTATTCATCCTCTTCATCGGCAATAAAATCCTCCGCTCCTGCGTTTATAGCGCATTCAAAAAGCTCATCCTGGTCAATACCTTCTTTTGATATAGTTATAGAGCCTTCATCCTTAAACATCCAGCTAACACAGCCTGTTTCACCAAGATTCCCGCTGTATTTATTAAAATAACTCCTTATATCCCCGGCTGTGCGGTTTCTATTGTCGGTGAGGGTTTCGATAATGACCGCAGCTCCCCCTGCCCCATAACCTTCATAGGTTATGGACTCCAGGTTTGTACCATCACCTCCGCCTGTTGCCTTTTCTATGGCTCTGGTTATGTTGTCATTAGGGAGACCTGCGGCTTTGCCTTTTTCAATGGCTGTCCTCAGACGGAAGTTTGCCTCAGGATCAACTCCGCCTTCCTTTGCGGCAACCATGATTTCCCTGGCGAATTTCGCAAAAACCGCTCCTTTTTGAGCATCTACCTTTGCTTTTCTATGTTTAATGTTTGCCCACTTGGAATGTCCGGCCATAAAACTCCTCTTTCCTAAAAACAATTTTAATTTTATCGATAAAACAATTATAACGTAACCATTCAGGTCAGTTTAAAAAAAATTTTCTCAAATCTCTTATCTGTTAAAGCCTCCAGGTGCATTGAGTCTGATAAAAATATTTAGTTTACTGTAAAAATTTTGTAAAATAACCCCGCCGGGCACTTTACGAGTTAGCATGTCCACTATATTATATAGTGGACATAATCTCTGTTTTATTTATAACTTCTCTTTAATCCGAAATAGGCATTAAATAGTAATTTTTATTGAAATTCTTTATGTTGGGATTTCAAAAAAATTGATCCAAGCCAGTTTTACTGGAGATTAATTTCTCTAAATTTAACAGTGAGGCAATTTTTTACTTTCACTTGTTTTGTATAAGCAGAAGAAAGCCAGTGATTTAAACATGAACAGACTAAACGGGACAGTAAAATACACAGCGCCGGTAACCAGGGAAAAGCATGGCTTTGTAACAAAAAATAAAGGGGCTTCTTATCCGCAAGCCGGCGGTAATTCAAAACTGGCCTTTAAAGGAGCCGGACCCGCAACAATACAGCTGCTTGACAAAGCCGCTAAATGGGGAGCAAGTCCGGTTATAGCCCCACTTGTAAGTTCTGCCGGTATACTCGCTGTAAGACCTGCTATTACAATGATGGATAAGAACACTCCCAAAGAGGACAGGATTTATTCCGCTTCCTGGCAGGCAGCTGTCGCATTAAGCGGTTTGGGAGTAATCACTTTATATAATGATAAAATTAAAAATTTATCCGATTTTTTAGCCGGAAAAATTTTCGGGCTAAATCTCGGGGCAAAAGAAAAAGCGATAGCTGAAAAAGCTCCTCACCTGGCAGAGGCGGTTTATCGCAATATTCACTCAAGCAGCGGTCATTCTATCAGTAAAGTACTTGATTTAACTGATGGCCAGGCTGATAATCTCGTTAAAAAACTTGAAAAAAACCTGGCTCAAAAAGAAAAAGCTACATTAAAAGGCGTCTTCAGTTCTCTAAACCCTCTAAATCTCTTCAGAAAAAACAAAGAGGTAATTAATCCGTTTGAAACTTCTCCTAACCTTATTCATGAGGTTAGAAAAAATAAAGATAAAGTAAGGCATTTAATGGGAAGTAATGCCCAGAATGCTAAAAAAATCCTGTCAAAGGTCGGGGCTTCCAAGATGGTTAACTTTGTCCTTCTTATGACAACTTTAACAGGAGCCACGTTCCTGATTACCAAATATCTTGACCCGTTAATGAAATTTGCGGGCAGGGTTTTTGATATTAAACCTCTTAAAAACGGAGTCGATAATAAAAAGGAGACTGACCCCAAAGAAGAAGGCAAAAAGAAATGGAGTACTTTTGACAAAACGGTATTTGCCGGACTTGGGGCATTAGCGGTGGTCGAGGGAGTTAATCTTGTCGGAGCAGCCCTTAAAAAGGGCAATATAGCTTATGAAGGCATTGGAAAAGCGTTTAAAGCTGTCGATAACAAATTAAACATCGGTAAAACAATATCAAATATATTGAAAAAACCTGCTGAATGGATAAAAAACAGTTCCGGTTTTAAAAAGATTAAAAGTACGATTAAAAACCAGGCAAATGTTAATGATAAATGGATAGAAAGAAGTGTTGTCTTTAACCTTTTGGCAAGGCTGGGAATAAACGTTCCCACGGGTCAATATTATAATGCGACCAGGGATGTCGTTGACCAGACAATGCAATTAGGATTAATGGGCGTTGCGAACAAAACCGTTATAAATCCCGCAAGAAAAAGTCTTGCAAAGGTTCTTGGCGTTCCTGAATACAATGAGGGAGTTAAAGTTATTACTGACCAGGTTGTTAAAAACCTTTTAATTATTTGTACTGTAATGGGATTCTTAAATAATGCCGTTTCAAGCAGGTTTGTAAAGTTTCTTGAAAAACTTGGCTTTAAAAAAGTTGAAGAAAAAGAAAATGAATACCGTGATTTCAAAAAGAGATTCATTTCTACCCAGAAATTAGACAACTTTAATATAGACGCCGTTACGGCAGGGGTAAAGAGGTTCGGGTCTCCTGATTCCCTGCAAAGCTCAAATTTCGCCGGCAACGGGGAAGTTGTATTTATTAATTCCATAAATAGGCTCAATAAATACAAAAAAGAACCTCAAGCGCTTTAAAGACAGGGCTTAGCGCTTAAGACCCCGTTTTTATTATCAGGTATTTCGCAGTAGATTTTATAAAATTTTTCAATTTTAGCAATTTTTGATGTTTAGGAGCTTTTATTTTTTTAGAAAATAAATTTACTTCAAACAGGCTTTGCTCTTAAATGAATCCCGGTATTAACATTTCCCCATATAAAAACAATTATAAGACAGGTAAAAGGCCCGAATACGGTCATTTTAAACCTTCTCAAAATATTTCCGCGAATATTTCCACTCCAACAAGACCGCTAATTTCTCTATATAGAAATAATTATTTATACGGCTCTAAATTAAATAAGGTTTCATTTGCGGGAAATGCACTGCCGGATGATATCCGCACCAAAATTGAAGAGGCGGCGTATGAAGGACAATCTATTCCCATACTCGTACCTCATATTTTAGAATCACTGCAAGGCAAACCTCTAACAAGGGAATCCTTTGACGATCTTGCAATTGATATATCCAACGCTTATGACTTAAAAGAAAAAGCCATCAGGTTCTTTATCTTCAGGGAAATTTCAGAGTCCCACCCGGGCTTAATAACACCTGGGCTCAGGGAGTACGCAAAAAACAGCATAAAAGTCCCTTTACTGGCTGCAATGATCGAGCCTGGAAGTATAAATACCGAAGAGAGTAAAATCCCGGGTATACCTGTTACCCGGAGAGTGATAAAACATGGGGATACTCCTTTAATAACCGTATCAACTTATGACAAGGAATTTATAGAGGAAGAGGGACTTAAGAAGTTATTATCTGACCCCGCTTATACGGTTAAAACCCTGCCCCGCATACTTGAGCGATTAACCGCCCAGAGAGATATTATTCAAGAAAATTACGTTGAAGCGCCAAGTTATCCCCAAAATGGCATAAAAGCTCAATTTTTTCACCAAAATTCTAAGAATTTAGACGGACTGGCTGATCTTGAACAAACAATTAAATTAAGAAAGTTTATTGGACAGGACGATGCTGGTTCATTATTAGACATTCCATTAAATTTATTCCCGTTGCCAA
Organism: Candidatus Gastranaerophilales bacterium; assembly: GCA_028281965.1. Taxonomy (GTDB): domain Bacteria; phylum Cyanobacteriota; class Vampirovibrionia; order Gastranaerophilales; family UBA9971; genus JANQEB01. Next base: position 2,297 of record JANQIY010000203.1, on the reverse strand, counting down.
CATCTTTTAGAAGGGCAGTTTTAATTCCATCCGAAAATAACGGGAACAATGACAGCTTTTATGAATTTAAAATTCCCGGCCTTGATAAAGGTCGCCTTGGAGGGAAAAGACATGTTCGTGAAGGAGATTTTTATGCTGCGGTTGGTCTTTGGGAAAATGGAATTGCTGAAGATTATTTATACAAGCCAATAGCTTTAATTACACTGCATGATATTGAGGAAAATCCGTTATTGCTATATGGTAAAAATGTTTTTTCCCCTTTACCTATAGGAACCGACAAAAAAATAGATGATTTGAATATATTGGTTTATAAAAGACCTGACGGTATAAGGCTTAGTGAAATGTTTGCAGGAGTGGATTATCAAAATGATGTTAGAAAGTACAATTTAAATTTTATCGGGCAAAATTTTAAAGGTGAAAACATTTCAGATGTTTTAGGAACATGTGCAAGCAGCTTATATAGAGTATACGGTACTTTAAACGGGTCCATTTGCATAGGTCAGGATGATATAGGCAATTATATACTTGCCAAAGATGGCTCAGTGAGGTCTGTTTGTGATTTTGACAGACTTGTAGATACAAATAGGCCTCACTGTTACTCCTTAAAAAATATGCTAAAAAGTAACTCCCCTCATGATTTTCTACGCATAGAAGGTTCAGTTAAACAATTCGGTATCAATGACCCGGGAGGACAAAGAGACTATCAAAAGATTTTTGAAGAGTCTTACTTCCCGGCATTTGAGAGGGGGCAGGAGTTAAGAAGGAAGATATTAAGTTAATATTTGATATTACTCCTTATATTGAAACTCAAGCTGCTACCTATAAAAATTTTGTAAGTAGCAACTTGAGTTATATTGAAGTTTAAATAAAACACGGCTTTTCCGGGAAATTGGAATTTTCAAAGGTAATACTTTCCGGCAAATCCCTTAAAGCTTTCCTGTATACTATTAATTCACTCTTTTGTTCTTCAGTTATAGGCCTGTCAGCGACCATATACCTGTCTGTTTCATCAAGCAGCCTGTTTCTTTCAGGCCTGATTTCCTCTTTCAATAGTTCAAGCGCATTGTTATTATAATAATCAATCAGTTCCTGCCATGCAGGCTTGTTTCTTTCATCTTCCCATCTAAGGTCATTATAAGAATGTTCGTCGTTTGCTGATAAAGAACCGCCATATTTTGCCTGCGGCACCAGCTTATCAAGAATTATTGCAGTATCAAAGTCCATATTATCCTACCTTCCAGATTCTTAAATCGCTATATACCTCTACAACACCGAAATTACAACCTACTCCTCCCATATCATTGCTTTGAACCCGTTGTTGTATTTCTATGGTTGATGATTCAGAAAGAGTGAAAACACCGTAAACAGAAGGGTCTGTTGTGCATATTGAATAATAACTAGCATTAGTATAAGAATATGTATTTAAGCCTATTAATAAATCTTCAGCAGTTCCGCTGGTTTTCCTAATTCTTACTTTGTTTCTTACTCCTAAACGAGATGCTGCTTTTGCTTCACAATAGTAAGTGCCGGCAGGCAGGGTAACTGCATTACCGGACAATGAAGCTCCTGAAATTTGATTTGTAAGGACTGTGTTAATATCTCTTGTCCTCCAATCCCCGGAAGTTAAATTCTGTCCGTTAGTTCCTGCCGATTTCTGGTCTTGTATATGAAGAAACGAATTTGCAAAACTGTCTGTCCCTCCGCCGCCTCCGCCGGGCAAATTGGAAAGCTGTACCTTTTTCTTGTTATAAGAATCAGCAGAATCTTCAATCAGGATTAAATCAGCACCAGCGGGCGATGATTTTTCTAATACGCCGCTATAATCGTTTGCCGATCTTTTTAACTGAGCGTCGTTGGTAATATTCCCCAGTCCTATATCTGACTTTGTAACATTATGAGGATTTCCTGAAGCCTGGCTGTGTGTGTATGCGGTTTCAAAATTGGTTTCCTGTGCTAAGGTTATAATCGCATTTGTCAAACCATCGCTTATATTATCAGCATTAGTACAATCAGTATTAGGAACATTTCCAAGCCCAAGCTGGGATTTTGTTAACCCTGTAAGAGACGAGCCGTCGCCTGATGGCGTAAGATAATCAGTCCCCGCAGTAAGAGGTGTTTGATAGTCTGTACCAGGGACAGCCTGGGAAATATTTCCGACCCCATCAGCCTTTACAAGGCCGTTTATAGCTCCGACTACCGGGTCGGTCTCTGTATAGCCTGTAATATATCCGGCATCATTGTTTAACCCGCTTATATTTAACCCGGTTAAATCGGAATTTGTAACGGTATAATCGGAA
>JANQIY010000200.1 GCA_028281965.1 Candidatus Gastranaerophilales bacterium | reverse complement strand
AGACACTCTATCATTCTCTAGATCTCAGAAACTTCATGAGATTGTTACAGAGCTATTTATTATTAATTACAACTTATCAGTTCGTACTTGAGCATTACCCAAAAAAAGATGCTGGGAGTTTTCACAGAAAACATGTGAAAATTCTTGTCAGCACTGTGAAGTTTATTTAAAAGCTAAAAATTAGAAGCTAAAAGGTTTAACCTGACTGACTCAAAATTCCTTTCACGAATTATATTTTTTTAAAATTTTTGACTAATTTCATAAAAGAAGGTTAAATATGTTTTGAATGAACAAATATATAAAATCTTTCAATACCGAAAATATTCTTATAGGATTAATCTTTTATGACAGACAACCTTGACATACTTGCAATAGGAGAAAGCCTGATAGAGCTGTCATCGAGGGAAAGTTTAACTTTTACCGAGAGCTTTGATAAATACTACGGAGGGGATGTGTTAAATACAGCGGTAGCTGCAGCCAGGCTTGGCTCAAGGGTCGGTTTTATAACAAAAGTAGGCAATGATTACTTTAAAGATTTTCTAATGGACTCCTGGCAGGCTGAGAACCTTGATATAAGCAACGTAAAAATTGTCGACAGCTATAATGGCGTTTACATAATTTCCAGGCAACCCGACGGAAAAAAAGAACTCATGTATTATCGTAAAAAAAGTGCAGCCACAATGATTACCACCGATGATATCTCCGAGGATATTATAGAAAAAGCCTCGATAATTTATACCACAGGCATAACCCAATCCCTGTCATCATCTGCAAGAAGCGCTGTTAAAAAAGCATTCTCAATTGCCGGGGAAAAAGAATGCATGGTCGCATACGACCCTAATTACATTGATAGGACCTGGGATATTGAAGAAGCAAAGGAAGCTATGGAGGAAGTTATCGAATATGTTGATATAATAATCCTGAGCAATGTTCATGATGCTGAAAAGCTTCTGGATATAAGTTCACCGGATAAAATAATCAAATGTTTCTGGGACAGGGGAGTTTCCATGGTTGCGGTAAAAATGGGTCAGGCAGGGTGCGTTATCGGCTATAACGGTGAAATAAGCAGTATCCCGCGCAGGGATGTTGTTATGGTTGACCCGACAGGCGCAGGTGATACCTTTAACGGCGGCTTCTTACACGGAATTTCAAAGGGCTATACTCCGTTTGAAGCTGCAAAACTTGCTTCTATCGTCGCTTCCGAGCAGACAAAGGGGTTAGGTGCGATAAAGTCCATTCCGTATAAAGACCAGGTCTTCGCCGAGTTCAAACGCGGCGAGGGGTGAAACCAGCTTAATTATTTATTTAAAAAGTCAACGGTTTTATCTTTTACCGCAACAGCAGCAAAAAAAGTTAACAAAAACTTAACAAATGTATGGTATAAGAAATTGTACAGTCTGGTATATAAAAAGAGCTTTTCATGGTAGTATGGTTTTTGAGATAAATGTTATGGTTTATCAACAAAAAACGCCTGTGCTGCCTCGTCAAGTGCGGGATGATAAAGGAAATTAATGAACAGATTTGGAGGAAATGATGGTAACCTTTTTTCAGGTAGTGCAAATACTGGCAGGCTTAATGACAATACTCCTGGTGCTGCTGCATTCGCCAAAAGGTGACGGAATGGCAGCTATCGGAGGCGCAGCACAATTATTTTCCAGCCAAAAAGGCGTAGAGGAGGGATTAAACAGGGTAACCGCCGTGTTCGCAGGAACTTTTATTGTTGTGTCAATCCTTTTAGGCTTCGGGATTATAAGTTAGCGGGAAATATAGCTTGAAGGACTCTATTAAAAAAGAATTTGATTCATTAATTGCTAAAAGGTCAAACTTTACAACTATCCTTATTGTTTTAATAACTGGTACAATAGGTTTGATATTTAATTTTAAACTTATTTTCCTGATTCCAGTTACGCTGGGTGTTTTCTTTATATTATTTTTTGCTGACAGCATATTAAATATCGAAGAAAATATTCGTTGCTTAATAAAGGAGCTTAAAGAATGAATTATGAATTTATCGGAGAAATTTTTGGTTGGGTCCTGGTTTCTATCGGCCTTGGATATTTTATCTATGTAATGCATAAAATTACACCTAAATCCAAAAAACATTGCGATTAATATATGACAATAAATAAAATTAAAAAACCGGCATTTTCCCTTAAAAAAGTTATAAAAGCTCTTGAAACCGGGAGTTTTCGCAAAATCATCTGCGGGGCTTCAAACACGAGCGAAAAACAGGTTGAAAGACTTGCAATGATATATTCGCTGTGCGGAGCTGACGTAATTGACATTTCCCCGAAAAAGGGGATTTACAACGCTGCTGTGCAGGGAATCATAAAGGCAAAGGAAACGGCCGGAAAAAATCCTGATACTTACACAGGGTTCAATGTACCGGCAATTATGAAAAGTATAAACGTCGGGGATGATAAACACTTTAGAAAAGCTAACTTTAATAATATGGACAGGTGTATACAGTGTCTTGAATGCGTAAAGGAGTGCCGGTCAGGTGCGTTGACAGAAGTTGACGGGAAAAAGGCATTTGCCGAGGAAAAATGCTACGGATGCGCAAGTTGCGTGGAAGCCTGCCAGCATAATGTTGTGACAACAATAGCAAACCCTTTCCGGCAGGAAGATGGTAAGAGCGATATAGGCAAATTTGACGCAATAGAGATACATACAGGAAATAGCTCTATTGAGGAAGTTAAAACATTTCTGGAATTTAATAAAATTATGATAAGGAGGGCAGCTTTAATTTCAGTCAGTGTTGATTCTACGCGTTTTAACAGTAAAGAGCTGGCGGAGTACGTAAATTCCGCTATAAAACTGTTTGATGAAAAAATAATTATCCAGATAGATGGAATATCAATGAGAGGAGGGACAAAAAATTCTTCTACGCTTCAGACCGTTGCAGCAGCAGCAATACTTCAGGAAGCAGGAGTTGATGCCTATATTCAGCTCTCAGGCGGGACAAACCATTTGACCGGTGAATTTGTCAAGCTATCGGGACTTAATATTTCCGGCGTTGCTTATGGAACTTTTGCGAAAAAAATCGTTCTATCTTATATAGAGGATTATGAAGAAAAAGAATTTATGGCGAATTTACATAAAATAACTGCTGTTGCAGAAAATTTAATAAAAAACTAATGCAAAATGGCTAAAAATAGTGTATAATATAGGTAAAGTCAAATTAATTTAGTGAAAGTCGCCATGAATATCAAACAAACCTCACATATACCAGTGTTAGAGTTAATAAAGAGGAGGATTTTGTGAACTCAATTGGTGAAATGTTTTATTCTGACTTCTTTAACGACCTGCAAAAACTTATTAACGTTTTACCGCCCGGAATAATCGGCGAACTAAAGAAAAAAGACCTTACGGAGATTGTGGAAATTGTTCTGGACATAGGCAGACTGCCGGAGGTGAGATATCTAAACAAACAACTGGAATATATAGGGAAAAGGGAGGTTTTACAAGAAGATATTGATTACATAACGGAACGAATAGACGAATTTACATCTGATAATAGAACTGGAGTTCCCGGTACACTACACCGAATAAGCGCAATCAAGAACAGAAAAGGCAAAACAATAGGCCTGACTTGCAGAATCGGTAGAGTTGTGACCGGGACTATTAATTGTATAGAAGATATTGTCAAAAAAGAAAAGAGCATACTGTTCCTGGGCAGGCCGGGAGTTGGAAAAACCACAAAACTCAGGGAAATTTCAAGACTGCTTGCAGACGACCTTAACAAGAGGGTTGTAGTGGTCGATACCTCAAATGAAATTGCAGGTGACGGTGATATTCCCCATTCGGCTATAGGCCAGTCCAGAAGGATGCAGGTACCTTCTCCTGAACGCCAAAAAGACATTATGATAGAAGCTGTCGAAAACCATATGCCGGAAGTCGTTGTAGTAGACGAAATAGGCACTGAAAAAGAGGCTCATGCAGCAAGGACAATAGCTGAAAGAGGGGTTATGCTCGTAGCGACCGCTCACGGCAATACCCTTGAAAATTTGATTAAAAACCCGACTTTATCAGACCTTTTAGGCGGTCTTACCAGCGTAACCCTCGGAGATGACGAGGCAAGAAGGAGGGCTTGCCAGAAAACCGTTTTGGAAAGAGAAAAACAGCCTACGTTTGACGTGCTTATCGAAATCAGGGACAGAAATACCCTTGCGGTTTACCCGAACGTTGCAGACGCCGTTGACTGCCTGCTCAGGGGCTGGCCCGTCACTCCGGAAATCAGGAAAATTGACGATGAAGGCAGGACAACTGAAATCAGGAAAGCTCCTGAGGTGCCTTGCGCGGAAGAAAAAGACAACTTTGAGGAATATATTAACAGGTATATGAAAGAAACAGGCTGCTCTATAACTAATAAGAAAATATTTGTCTATGCTGTAAGCAGGTCAATAGTTGACAAAGTTATAGAAAGATACGAGCTTAACGCTGAGGTTACAAGGAACATAGACGAAGCAGACGTGGTAATTTCCCACAAGAGCTACTCAAAGAGCGGCGCTAAAATTATCAACGTGGCAAAAGAATACCACCTGCCGGTACACTTTGTAAGGTCAAACACAACAGCCCAGATACAAAAAGCCGTCAAACATGCCCTCGGAATCGGCGGTCGGCCGGGCGATGACTTTGCCGAGGAATGTTTCGACGAAAGGGAAGAAGCCCTTAAAGAAGCCCAGGGCGCTGTTTATAGGATCCTCAACGGTGTAGGCTCTATTGAGCTGGAACCAAGAAAAACAAATATAAGAAAACTTCAACACGAGCTGGTTGAAAAACATAATCTTGAGAGCACCAGTGTCGGCGAGGAACCTAACAGACGTCTAAAGATAGTTAAAACACTTAAAAATACAGGTTAAAACCACAAAATTAAGCCATACAAATAGCTGCCTTTCCGGCAGCTATTTTATTGCCTGCTTTAAATAAACTTACTCAGCTCCCATATTTAATAAATTAACCATTATCAGGGCATTGTCTTCTTGCTCGGTAATGTATAAAATATCGTCTCTTATACTCAAATAATACGGGTTTTTCAAATCTTCCATAACCACTTGAACCTCTCCTTCCGGAGAAATACGAATAACATTATTTGAAATATAACCCGCTATGTAAAGGTTATCCTCAGAGTCGACAGCTAAGCCTATAGGCCCCTGAAGATGTTCGCTGATAAAGCTTTTTCTTTCGGCTACACCGGGCGAAAGCTTTTGAATTACGTTTGCCTTGTAATTTGCGATATAAACATTACCCTTGCTGTCACTTGCAACTCCCGCCGGGCCGTCAAATCCCTCAAATGACTGCTTTGACCAGGTTCTGGACGTTTTTTTCTCGGCCAGTTTTTTTTCTTTGATTTTCTTATCAGCCTGAGCAATTAACTTCTTTGCCTTGTCGTACCTCACAGACAAATCAGTTATAGTGGTAAGGTAAATCAGCGAGTTTTCATATTCTTTCAGGTCGAAATACAACTTACCCAGATGAAAAGCCGCCTCATCGTCAAAAGGGTCTCTTCTAAGGAGTACAGAAAGGATTTCTTTTGCCTTATCCGTTTCCCCCAGCTCTTTATATACGGAACCCAGGTTAAAATAGGCATCATTTAGGGATTTATCCTGAAATATAGCCCTGCGGAAATTTTCGGCTGCTTTATTGTATTTTTCGTTTTTAACGTTTTCTATTCCAAGGTTGTAAAACCTGACAGCCTCGGAAGAATACCCATAAGCTGCGGTGGTAATTATACAAGAACATATTAAAATTATCAGTACTGCTAACGTTTTTTTGAATTCATTCTTGATTTTCATCTATACAACCTCTTTTTTTCATATTTTTTTTATGTGAACACTAGCATAATGCTAATTTTACCAAAGCGTTTACTTTTTTAAAAAACTATATTTACCATCAAGTATAATTATATTTACTGTTTTAAAAATACACAACATTTATTTAAATATTCAAATCTTTTGGAGGGTTAAATTTAAACTGCTAAACAACTTGAGTCGCCAATTAGCCAAAAGCCAGAATATGACTATGCAACATTTGCTTGCGAAGCGGGAGCGTAAAATGGTCCGGCTTTGCCGGTCATTTTAAAGCTCATTCATGCTGCGGCAGCGGGAGCATAGCCTCATTCTTGGGTAGATATTTCTAGTGGTTTTTAATAAAAATTAATCTTTTAATAGTTTAAAGACAATGTTAACAAGATGTCTGGCAAGGCATTTACGGACGTGTCTTTTTGACATTCCTTCTTTTAATTTTCTTTCGTAATATGCTTTTTTTCATCAAACCTGGACTAAGGGAAGCTCTTTTCCTCTTTGGCTATAGAGCATTTTTATGGCATTTGTGATTTTTGTTCTTTGTTTTACAAATAGTTCTCTTGCAGTTAATTTTTCTTTTAATTCAACTGTTTTAATAGAAACCTCCTGAGCATTTGATTTATCAGCAAACATAGAGATAACTTTAGCATCACCGAAATCATTTTTTGAATTGGCTACTGATATTACTCCAATTTTTTGTTAAAAGAGGATTTATTTCATAAACCTTGCAACCTTTTCTGATAAGGAAGAAAGTAAATGGTCTTCCAATAAGCTCCTTCAATAGTCCATTTTGCATCACTGCCAGCCCATTTGAGGGCTGATTCATAACCTTTTTGATTTGTTTTAAATTCTTTAAAATTTCCGTTTTTGTAACACGCTAATGTTTCTTTGTGGCAGTCTACGCCTACCCAGTTGTTTTGTTTCATGATAATATCCTCATTAAGTTGATAAACAGTGTTTTAACGGACAATCCTGTGCGAAAATGCGGACAGCTTGCGAAGCATGGACTGCACGTTGTTTCGCTGTCCATTTCGCCTGCTTCGCAGGGGCGTTTTAAGGAATTTCGAAAATATTTAATTTCGTGATTCAAGTTAATTTGCAATTCGGGCCTAAGCAGACGTTACAATTTTATCATTTCATAAATTACCGCTGCCAAAAATATTTTTAAGACAGCCGTATCAATATTTAAAGTATAATCATAACTATATGAGAATAAACTTTTTATTAAAAGCCTAAAAATGTTAAGAGAATTTTTTGAAAAATCTATAGAATACTTTAGCGGAATGGGAATGGCCGGGCTGGGAATCCTGGCTTTTGTGGAGTCCAGTTTTTTCCCGGTACCGCCTGATTTACTGCTTATTGCCATGAGCTTAAATACCCCTGAAAAAGCCCTTTTATTTGCTTTAATCTGCACTACTTTTTCCACTTTAGGGGGCGCTCTGGGCTATGCTATAGGAAAATTCGGCGGAAGACCCGTTTTTTACAAGTTTTTCAGTAAAAAAATCCATTACCTGGAAAAAGTGGAAAACATGTATAAAAAATATGGGCTGTGGGCGGTCTTTCTTGCTGCGTTTACCCCGATTCCATATAAAGTTTTTACTATAGCAAGCGGTATATTTGCATTTAATTTTATATTTTTTATACTGGCAAGCTTTATAGGGCGTGGAACCCGCTTTTTTATCATAGGTATTTCCCTTATGTTTCTTGGGGATAAGGTTAAAGATTATCTGGAATTTTTGATTCTGGGCGCAATTTTAGCATTAGCACTTTTGGTATGGGCTTATTATCGCAGGAAAAAATCAGTCAGTACGGTAGATATAAGAAAGCAAAAAATAATTGAGGATAAATGACGATTTAACGGAGCAAAAAATGGAAATTATTAAAAATTTAGGAAATTATGAGTTTTTTGGCTTGCCGATTACAAAGGTACTTGTTTTTGCGGGGATTATATTTGTAATATTATTTCTGGCAAAGTTTTTAAGCCTTATAGTATTCAGGTTTTTACGCTCAAAAGCTGAAAAAACTTCTACAGAGCTGGATAATAACATTCTTGAAGCGATAGAAACTCCTATTATATGGCTTTTTTATGTATTCGGCACTTATATTGCCCTTTTATTCCTGGGGCTCAAAGATACGGACATTCCTTTAAAAACCTTTACTACCTGCGCTACAGAAACTCTTATCGCCGTATTTTCTACCTGGCTTGTATTAAGACTTATAGATGTTTTTGATATTTATTTAGAATCAATCCTGATGAGGGAAAAAAGCAAACGAAAGAAAGAAATTCTTTTATTGCATTTCTTTCCACTGATGAAAAGAGCGTTAAAGTTTGCAGTGGTACTTATTGCATTAATTGTGATAATACAGAACTGGGGATACTCAGTAACTTCGCTGGTGGCAGGATTTGGAATCACCGGTTTGGCAGTTGGTTTCGCTGCCAAGGAATCCATAGCCAACGTATTCGGCTCGGTTTTTATAGTTGCAGACCATGTTTACAAGCCAGGTGACTGGATAATGGTGGATAGAACCCTCAATAATGTTAATGTGGAAGGAATTGTAGAAGATATTTCTCTCAGGTCAACTAAAATAAGGGCTTTTGATAATACCCTTATAACAATCCCTAACAGCGAAATGGCAAATGCTACCGTTAAAAACGTTTCTGCCCATAAAAAACGCAGGATTTACGAGTTTATCGACATTACCTATGATACCCCTGCGGAAAAAGTTGAACTGGCTGTGGAAATTTGCCGGAAAATCGTTCGCGAACACCCGGAAATGGAAGAGTACCAGCAAATACACTTTAACCAGTTCGGCGCCCATTCCCTAAAAATTATGCTGTATATTTTCACTAAAACCACCGACTGGGGGGAATATTTAAGGATAAGACAGGAAATTTTCCTGAATATCCTAAGAGAGTTTAACAAACACGGCATAGAATTTGCATTCCCAACCCAGACCTTGTATTTAAACCCGTTGGAATCGGAAAAACAGGTATTTGGCCAGTCAGTTTAAATCTTATACTGCAGGGATAGGATATTTATGGCAAGAAATTAAAAAAGTTTTTACAGCTTCCTTAAAAGACTAAATTTATTGTAAAATTTATTTGTTATTAAAAGGTAATTTATTTATGAAAGTTTTTATAATAGGCCAGGGCGGAAAAATCCATTCACTAGTCTGGAAACTTGCTCAAAGCAAACGGGTTAGCCGGGTCTTCTGCACATACAGCAACGCGGGAATGAAAAATGCAGCTGAATTTGTTGATATTCGGGAAAATGAATCCGAAAAGCTTTATGATTTTATCAAAGAAAACCGGATAGATTTAACCGTAATTGAATCACTCACAGCCGGCAGTACAGGGCTCGCAGACAGGCTGAGGGAAGAAGGTTTAAACGTATTCGGTCCGGGGAAAAATTCCTGCAAAATTGAAACGGCAAAAGGTTTCGCCAAGAAGTTTATGCATAAATACAAAATCCCCACGCCGAGGTTCGGGGTATTTGACAAGGAAAACCAGGCTATTGCCCACGCCAGAAGCGCAGAATATCCGCAGGTAGTAAAATTTGACTCAAGACTTCCCGGAACAGGCGCTATCATTTGCGAATCATTTAACGAAGCCCGAAATGCGATTTCTTTTTGCTTAAAAAACTTATACAAACCTGTAGTGCTGGAAAAATACATTTCAGGAAAGCAGATTTCTTTTCAGGTTGCGACTGACGGTTATAATGCGGTGCCATTACCTGTTGCATATGTCTATACAAAGTCCGAAGACGGCAATTTAGGTTTTAATACTCCAGGAATGGGCGCATATTCACCTGTATCCTTTATTGATATTGAAATGGAAGCTAAAATTGCGGAAAAAATATTTTTTCCCTTAATAGACGGTCTAAATGCTGAAAAAATGGGGTTTGCAGGCATTCTAAGAGCCAAAATAATAATTGATGAAAAAAAAGCCCCGTATCTAATAGGTATTAACGTTGACCTGGGCGGGCCTGAAACCCAGGCAACGCTTCCTTTACTGAATGAAGATATTTTTGAAATAATGATGTGTTCTTCAATAGGAGCTCTTGGCGATACTTATGAACTCTTTAACGTTTCGGACGAGCACTCGGTTTGTGTAACCCTTGCCGCTGAAGGTTATCCGGGTGAATATAAAAAAGGCGCCGTAATTGAAGGTCTTGATAAAATTGTAGATGACAACACATATATTTTTCACTCCGGGACGCAAAAAAATATCTACGGAGAAACTGTCGTAAGCCAGGGACGGGTTTTAGACGTGGTTTCAACAGCCTCAACTCTCGGTCTGGCCCAGAAACTCGTTTATGAATCAGTTAACCTGGTACATTTTCAAGGAATGAAGTATAGAAAAGATATTGCCAAATCCATAGTTATGAGCGGGTTATTTTAGATATTTTCCGGCTTTTCCCATTTGAAATTTTTATATTGATTTTTGAACAAAGCATGTAAGGTAATTACTCAGGCCTATGAAATTAAAAATTTTCTTAAATTGTATTAAAAAATTGTTAAGCGCGAAGCGCTTAACCACCATCAGGGCGGGCGTGGTGGGCAATTTAAGAAAATTTTTAAAATCTATTACTTAACCAAACTGCTTCTAAGATTATCTGTCTAAATCCTGCTATAGCCAGGCATTGTGACAGAAAAACGTTTTTGTGTTTACATAAAACTGATGGCTGATAAAAAATGCGGATAAAATGGATAAAAATTTTGAAGGATTTGAATTTGATGTAATTGTGGTTGGCGGAGGCCATGCCGGCTGTGAAGCTTCACTTGCAGCTGCAAGACTCGGGGCAAGAGTGCTTTTAACGTCGCTTAACCTGGAAAACATTGCCACAATGCCATGCAACCCTGCAATAGGAGGCCCGGCAAAATCCAACCTTGTGCGGGAAATTGATGCTTTAGGCGGAGAAATGGGCCTGGCAGCTGATGCGACTTATTTACAGATGAAAATGCTTAACAGGAGCAAAGGCCCGGCTGTAAGAGCATTGCGTGCCCAGTCCGACAAAAAAGAATACATAAAATATATGCGCAAAACCCTTGAACAGCAGGAAAACCTATTTTTAAAGCAGTGTACTATAGTTGATTTAATAACTAAGGACAATAAAATACTTGGAGTCATTGATGAACTTGGATTTAAGTACAAAGCAAATACCGTAATTCTTACAACGGGAACATCTTTATCCGGTAAAATTTTCATAGGACTTCAATCCTTCCCGGCAGGCAGGCTGGGAGAAATGCCTGCTTTAGGACTCTCATCCGTATTGCAGAGAGAAGGGATTACAGTAAAGAAACTAAAAACCGGGACGCCTGCAAGAGTAGATTCCCGGACTATAGATTATTCCAGGGTAACTATACAACCGGGTGATACGGAGCTTAATTTTTTCTCTTTCCAACCCGATAGACCTATACGGGAACAAATTTCCTGCTACCTTACCAGAACCACAAAAAACACACACGAAATTATATTGAAAAACCTTGACCGTTCCCCGCTTTATGGGGGACTTATACAGGGAATAGGCCCCAGGTACTGCCCTTCGATAGAAGATAAAGTTGTAAGGTTTGCGGATAAGGATTCTCACCATATATTTATCGAGCCGGAAGGCAAGGATACTTATGAAACATATATACAGGGATTTTCAACCAGCCTGCCTGTTGATGTTCAACTGCAAATGCTGCGCTCTCTCCCCGGCCTGGAAAACGTCTGGATAATAAAACCCGCTTATGCCGTTGAATATGACTATGTCCCGGCAGTCCAACTATTGCACTCCCTTATGACAAAACAAATAGAGGGATTGTTTTGCGCAGGACAAATTAACGGCACCAGCGGATACGAAGAAGCCGCTGCACAGGGTCTTATCGCAGGAATTAACGCCGTAAGGTTTGTGGAAAACAAAAACATGATTACTTTATCAAGAAGTAATTCCTACACAGGCACGTTAATTGATGATCTTGTCACAAAAGATATCGAAGAACCCTATAGAATGCTGACTTCCCGCTCGGAATACCGGCTTCTTTTAAGGCAGGATAATGCGGATGCACGGTTAACCCCGTTAGGATACAGAATAGGACTTGTTAAAAAAGATCAATGGACAAGGTTTAAAGACAAACAAAGGATCATTAAAAAAGAAATTGAAAGGCTCAACAAAACACGTGTCAGCCCAAATGAAAATATAAACAATATCCTGGCTGATTATAATGAAGAAATCAAAATGAATTACAGCCTGTCTGACTTGATAAAAAGGCCATGCCTGAACTATGAAGCTGTTTCAAGAATTGATGAAACCGCTCAAAACCTTAATTTTTCCCGGGAAATCCGGGAGCAGGTCGATGTTAAAATAAAATATGCAGGGTATATAAAACGACAAAATGACCAGGTGAACCAGGCTGACAGACTTGAAAAAATTAAGATACCAGCCGATATTGATTACCAGGGAATCAAGCAATTATCGAAGGAATCCCGGGACAGACTTTCTAAAATTCGTCCTGTAACGCTGGCTCAGGCATCACGAATCGGCGGGGTAAACCCTGCTGATATTTCAATACTTATGGTCATTCTGGAATCAAAAAGAAAACAATTAGCAAGACTTTTAAACTAATTTGCTCGAATGACGGGTTAGCTAAAAATCAATCATAGCAAGAAGCAGACTACAAAAATTCTTAGCCGCCGCCTTTGCGGCGCCAAAGAATTTTTTCCGCTGTCCTTAGCTTAGTATAATTTTCTGAATTTTCCTTGTCTGCCGACACCATGTTGATAGCTTCCTCGGAATCACATTAGGCTTTTATCAGTTAGCATTTGATCACTACCAGGTTTTTTAAGGAAGAAACAAAAAATTCTTATGTAAAATTTTCAAAAATATTCCTTATTAAATTTTTTCGGTCGAGCGACCGACCGAAGGGAGGGAAGCGA
>JANQIY010000061.1 GCA_028281965.1 Candidatus Gastranaerophilales bacterium | reverse complement strand
TGCTCTGCCAAAAGCAGCATGGATTAATAAACCAAAAACCGAAGAATTAGAGTCTAATTTATTGACCGAAGTGTCTCATTTTCATTGACACGCTCCGTTTATATAGCAATATTTTATAATGACTTTGGAGCGACCTCTATGTCAATGAAGGTGAAATATCAATTCCTTGAGAAATTAGTTAGGGCAATGAAAACAACTAAGCTAAGTTCGATAATATCCCTTTTAACCCTTATAGTGACCACTTTATCTCTTATTGGAATGTTTACAGTCCCAAACGTTAGAGAATTCTTTGGCTTGGATGAAAAAGAAATTATCCCTCAGCATACTCAAGAACCCTTTGTAGAGCCCCAAAAAAAAGCTGAGTTTGATATCGAAGACGCAGAAAATGAATTAAATGAAAAAAAAGTTACCCCTGTCGAGCAAATAAAGCTAGTGACCAAGCAGATAGACGAAGCACCAAAGCGATTTCAGAGGTTAGATGAAATCAAAGAGCAAGCCGATAGCATGCGTCACCAGCATACTCAAAAAACCTTTGCAGATCCCGAGACACAAGTTGATTTGGTTGACATCGAAGACGCAAAAAAAAAATGTGATAAATTGGCGTCATTTTCAGATGAAAAAGGGCAGCTATCCGAACCTGTTCATTGGGATGACTTGAATCCCGTGGTTGCATGCCCTCCTTGCCGGATTGCTTCAGAGCATTCACTAAATGACGGCCACTACATCGCATTATATGCTAGGAGTCTGCATAAAAAAGGTTCTATTAAAAAAGCCGCTGAACTTTATCAAAAAGCAGCGGATCTCGGCAATGTGCCAGCCATGACTAATCTCAGTGTATTATATTATGAAGGGAAAGAATATGAGAAAGCAAAACTTTTGTTCATAAAGGCAGCTGACTCAGAAAATGGTTCCTGCCGGGCCGCTAAGTATTTGTGGCACATGTTTAATAATGGTATCGGAGTCCGAAAAAACTCTTACATAGCAAAGCAATGGCAAGAGCGATTTCAGGAGCTAAAGAATGGAACTTTCACTCGATAGTTTTTTTGCAGCATTCGGTGGGGTCGTTGGTGTATTCCTGCAGTATTTCCGGGTTATGAACCAACTTTGAATAGAATTGTTTGTTTTGTTGGTGCGGAACTGATGTTAAAGGCAACAAATATAGCGCATATTTTTTTTGTGCTGCAAAAGGTGTCAGATAAATGTTCTTTTTCAAAAATAGCGGATGTTCACCAATCAATTCCTCGGAGGTGATTCGAAAGGAATCTATTAGCTTGCGGCGCAATTTATTATTTGTAAACTTCTGATATTTATAGCGAAAATGAATATATGCTGCCCATGCCTCATAAACACTTTCTGGCAGATTTAGAATAGCCTGTGTTTGATATAATGCATGAAAAAGTTCATGAACCAAATAATGTCGCTGGCTGTGGTGAGTATTTATAGCAGCGATTTTGATGCTCCGCGAGTTGTCCTTTTCTATCTTGGTAAATGCATGATCAGCATGATCATGATTAAAATAGACAGCAACCTTGTTAATTTGTATCGGTGGTGGCCCGAATTCCCTATTTAAATAAACTAAGCTTTCAAGAATAGCCCTTTCCGCATTTATTCTGGGAACAGCATTATTTTCTACCTTTATGGATATTTTTTTAAAAAGTTTTCTAATCTCTGGTTTTACTTGAGATGAAACAGGGGCAGGCTCGGAAGTTGTAATAGGAACGGGCTCAGGGATTGTTGGATGCGGGCAACTATTTATAAAAAAAATCAAAATTATTAAAAAAAGATACCGCGAATATTTGATGGAATGTTTTCTCAAGCTCATTCCCCGATTAGCTTGTTAATATAGCTTTGGACTTAAAAGTACCGTCGTCTTTAGGTAACATGAATTCCCATTGAGCATTGGGATAAAAAGTCGATTTAATAACTACAAAACGTTCACCTCCTCGATCATGGAATGGATCTTTTAGCGGAACATACATTCCTCTTTTTTCTGGACCAAGATTTTCAAAAATAATCGGGGGAATTAAATATTTATTCTTAATTATAATTCTTATTGTAAATTTTTCAGGAGGTGAGTGCGGTATATCATCATAACTGAATTTTCGCGCTATAACCTCTGTATTGCCATTTTTGACAGGTATTTCCATTTCAATAAAATAAAAACATGGGCATCTATCACGCGAAGATATTGGGTTAAGCTTAACGTAAGGGCCTTTATCTATCCTTCGCCACGAATTAACAAATATAAATTTGTCAATGTCACCCATTTCGCTGACAGCACGTATATTTTTTACATCATAGTCTGCAATAGATAAAACAAAAGAAATCGCTTCAGGAAAATTTGCTTTTTTTGTGACAGTTACCGCTTTGTAGGTTTTTTTAGAGCCACAAGATAGGCAGAGAGAAACTAACACAATAAAGCAGAAAAATGATAAAATGCTATGATACTTTTTAGCTATTTCTCGGAAAACCATAGGCTTATGGTTTTGGCTTATCAAAGGATCTGCCAGGTTGATTCGGATTGTTAATGGTGGGGATGGGGACAGCAAGATCCACAGTTGCTTCTGGTGGAGCCTCAACTGTTTGTGTTGAATCCGATGCTTCTGTCCGAAACTTTTTTTTATATCCAATAACAACTTCTTTTTCCTGAGGCGCCTCGACTTTCTGAGGTGCCTCAAATTCTTTTTTAGGTGTCGATGAATTGTTGCATGCTGCTAAAGTGATTAAAATAAAGAAAGCTCCTGTTAAAGCAAATACCTTAACTTTAGTCATGATAGCCCTCCCGTTTTTGTGAGGTTATAAAAGCTCCTGCAAAATTCCTTAACCTTATAGCCAGAGTGTTCAGTTTATTTTTAAACAGAAACTGATACCGTTTTCAAGAAAATAAAAACAAACAGGGGTTATTCACACAAAACCGCAAAATTTCCGAAAAGCGCTCTATGGCCCTGCCAAACAAGTGTTTACAAAGGAAATTGATTTTTAATTTGCGATTTAAAATATTCAACAGACTGAATTTCTTATCAATTATGATTATACGTTTTTGACGGGCCAGAAAAGCAAAATGAGGTTTTTGGCACAACGCCCCGAAAAGGGGCATTCCCAAGATAGCGATATACGCTGGCCTTTGAAAAAAAGCTGGCAATCACTATTAAAACAACCCCTCCGACGCTTCATTTGCGCTCTGGCGTTGCTTTCGTTAGACATGCCTGTAAAATCGACGCCGAAGGCTGCCAAACAAATCGAGTCGGAGGGGGAGTCGCCTCCCCCGTCCTCTCACACCACCGGGCATACGGTTCCGTACCACGGCGGTTCATGTTGTACATTGAAGTTTTCGCAGCTGATCTAACAGCGACACGAGCCCCAGTTGATCAAATCGCTTTCTGGGATAGGCTTGATTCATATGTGAGGCCCCTGAGTTCCACCAGGGGCCTCGGCCATTTGTGGCCGATCTCCAAGCCCGTTTTTCACCCAAACCACATTTCATCAGGTTCTTTGCACGCGTGAAGGCCCTCTTCCATTGCCGCCAGAGGACACAACGTAATTTTCGCCGTATCCATCCATCGAGTTCTTCGAAGATGCCTTTTACCTGCGCCAGTTTAAAGTAGTTCGCCCAGCCTCTGAGCAACGGCGCCAGTTCATCGATAAACCGACCAAGGTTCCGTCCCTTTCCTTTCCGGCACAAAGCACATATCTTAGCCTTGAAGCGCTTGACACTTTCTGGGGCGGCTTTCAGGCGCGGTTGTTTGTGGAAGGTCATGCTGTACCCCAGGAACTTGCGGTTCCAAGGGCGATCCACTGCGCTTTTGCTCTGGTTCACTTTGAGCTTCAACCGTTTTTCAACAAACCGGGTGATTGACGTGAGCACACGCTGGCCGGCACGTTTGGATTGCACATAAATATTGCAGTCGTCCGCGTACCGGCA
>JANQIY010000015.1 GCA_028281965.1 Candidatus Gastranaerophilales bacterium | reverse complement strand
TATTAACCCGGCAATTAAATATCCGTCTTTTATGCAGCATAAGCAATTTTTGGATGTTTGAAGTACTTTGAGACCCGGCCAGGCATTTTTTGAAGTTTTCGCAAATGGGAAATTGCCTTTTTTGATAAATCATCTTTCGTCCTCGCCGGGACACCTGAATGTACACCATCTTTCAAATCACAATTCAAATATTCGTCAGGATTTAGTTCAGGAGAATAGGACGGCAGAAAGAAAACCTCAATCTCATCTTTATGCTCCTTGAGCCAATCTTTTACAATATAGCTATGATGGACTTTCAGATTGTCCAAAATTAAAAACAACTTCCTTGAAGAGCCTTTTATTAGGCGTTTCATAAATTTGATGAGTGTCTGGGAGTTCATTTTGTCCTTATAAATCATAAAACGCACTTTCCCTTGATTGGTAACTGTTGAGATGAGATTAACACGTTTGCATCTTGGATGAAGCCTAATTTCAGGCGTTTTCCCGCGTGGTGCATAGCTCCTGCCGTGGTAACTTTCATTGCAGAGCCCGGTTTCATCACCCCAGTGAATCTCGGCCTGTTCTTTTTTTGCCTGTTTTTTTATGGCCGGATATTCTTCTTTCAGCCATTTATCAACGGCCTTTGAATTTTGTTTATATGCCTTTTTTAAGGGTTTTTGAGGGGTAAAACCCCAGCGTTTTAAGTACTCTCCAACTGTCCGTATGGGCATATTGATTTCATACAGGTTTTTTATGAATTGCTGAACTGCCTTCCGTGTCCAAAGTGCAAAGGGAAGTTTCATTTGATCAGGGCATTTATCGATTAAGGTGTTCTGAATTTCTTTCTCCCGGGCAGGGGATAATGTCCGCCCGGCCCCAGCGGGGCGACCTTGTTTTTTCCCTTTTAATGCTTTTTTGCCGGACTCTTTATAAATTTTCCACCACCTTGAAATAGTTGAGGGATGAACTCCTGTAATATCGCTGACCTCATAGCGCTTGAGACCCTTTTCTCTCAATCGAATAACCTGATGTCGAATTTCCTGCTGAGCGCTTGGGCTCAGTTTGCGTGCGTCAAATTTTTCCATTCGGAGACTATAGCATATTACTGAACTCTTGTCGCTTATTACTTTGCCGGGTTAATA
>JANQIY010000398.1 GCA_028281965.1 Candidatus Gastranaerophilales bacterium | reverse complement strand
GCTGAAATTAATGACTTACAGGTTGGATTTGTTGATAGCGTTGCAGCAAAAGCTGTTGATATTGCCGCAAATGTATTTGGAATGATTCTTGATCCTCTTAGAGGTTTGATGGGAGTAGCAAATAATATCCTGAGTCAGGTTGGAAACTTGTTTGGAAATCTTTTCAATGCAATCGGCGCCTTCTACGAGGGCGGAACGCTAACGTATGACGAGTCGGTATCTATTGCAGATAAAACAGGAGAACTATTAATCTCAAAAACAGAATTAATTAATATGGATGAAAATGGAAATGATGACGGTATTATCAATGCTGCTGATGATGTTGGATTTGATAATTTGCAAATTTGGCAGGACATAAATGAGGACGGAGTTCAAGATGCAGGAGAAATAAAATCACTGTCAGATGCGGGAATAATCGCTATTAACACAGAAGATGCTGACCTTTACACAGCAGGCAATGCGGCCTCACTGTCAAGCTCAGTTGACCACGACTGGTATATAAATCAAGGCTACACTATTTCCAGAGAAAGTGGACCATATACTTTAATTTGGGAATGGAATGCTAATGAAATAAAACCATTCTCAAACGGAACTATAATGGTGGGAACTCACGGTAATGATGATAATATGAGCCCATTTTATTACATAAGTAATAGTGATCCTAACTACTATGAAGAGTTTTACCCTACTACATATATAGCAGGTGCAGGAGATGACCATATTACAGGAAATGACAAAAATAATGAAATTTACGGTGGAGCAGGAAATGATGAAATAGTCGACCCATACCAGGACAGTGATGATAAAATATATGGAGAAGCTGGTAACGATAGTCTTATAGCAGGTATTGGCAATGATACTGTATACGGTGGAGAAGGTGATGACCTGATAGTAGGTATGAATCCTGATATTTGGACTATTTCGGAAACAGGGGAAACTATCCCTGCTACCCAGGAACTCTTGCCAGGCGAAACCGACGATGATAAGCTATATGGCGGAGTCGGAAACGATACTATCCTTGCCAGGGAAGGGGATGACTACATTGACGGTGGAGCAGGCGCTGACCAGATGGAGGGCGGTGACGGCAACGATATTTATATTGTAAATAGCGCAAATGATAATATTCTTGAACATCAGAATGAAGGTTATGACAAGGTATATTCCGCTGTAAATTATTTAATTGGTTCAGATGTAGAAGAACTTAAGCTCATTGGCGAAGAAGATATTCATGGAACAGGAAACAAACTGGACAACAAGATAACAGGAAACTCCGGCGATAATATTCTCGATGGTGTTACAGGTGCTGATACTATGGTCGGTCAGGCTGGAGATGATGTTTATTATGTAGACAATGCTAATGATGTTGTTACAGAAAAAGTCAATGAAGGTACTGATACTGTTCAAACAAGCACTTCATACACTATTGGTGACAACATCGAGAATATATCACTTTTAAGTTTTAGCACGCCTGAAAAAGGTATTATAGACGGTAATAATGTGCTTGTTTACGGTTATCCAAAACAGTACGAACTTGACTATATGCAGGGGGATAAAAATCCTGAATACAAGGGCACATGTGCTTTAACGTCAATATCAAATCTTTTTGTACAAAAGGGCGAGAATATAACAGAAGAAGAAGTCCTTAATTACGCGATTCAAAATGATTTAACTGTAACAACAACTGAAAGTGATGACCCTAACCTCAGGGGTGGAACTAATATGCAGGAGCAAATAGCCATCCTTGAAGGGTTTGGACTTCAAACAACTACTTTATTAGGTTATGACGCCGAGTTAATAGCAGAAAAAATCAAAGCAGGCCATGGTGTAGTTATGGGTGTTAATGGTGGAGAACTATGGAATGACCTAGATTCTCTTGGTAATGGCGAAGTTAATCACGTTATTACAATCAGCGGTGTTGTGTATAATTCAGATGATACAGAAATTGTAGGCTTCTATATTTGCGATTCCGGCAGGCAAAAAGTGTCTGATATGACAAGATACATTAGTATTGCTGAATTTGAAGCAGCTGCTAACGTTATTAATGCTTATTCATTCATTACAGTTGACCCTATAAAGCTATGGAATCCAGATATAGATGCAATAGGAAACGCTCTTGATAATAAGCTCGTAGGAAACGAAGGGAATAACGTACTTGATGGGGCACAAGGAGCTGATATATTAATCGGAAAAGACGGAAATGACAGATATATAGTTGATAATATAGATGATCTTACTGTAGAAGACGAAAATGCGGGAATAGATACAGTAGAATCTTCAATTACACATACACTTGGTAAAAATATTGAGAATCTTGAACTTTCTAGTTCTGCTGCTATTAATGGTACTGGTAACGAATTAAATAACGTTATTATTGGTAATACAGGAAATAACCTGCTTGAAGGTAATGAAGGAAATGATGAATTCTTTGGTGAAGAAGGAAACGATACTCTTATAGGCGGAACAGGAAATGATTTCCTTAAAGACTCCTCTGGAAATGATGAATATAGAATAAGCTCAGGTGATGGTCAGGATGTAATTATTGACTTTAATGGGACTGACAGGGTGGTTTTTGCTGCGGATGTCAACAAATCCGATCTTGAATTTGGTATTAACAGTTATGACCTCGTAGTTACAAATACCGTGACTTCAGATTCCCTAACAATTACTAACTGGTTTAAATATGAGAATAACAAAATTGAAGAATTTTACTTTGAAAGCACTAGTGAATCATTAAATATTGAACAAATACATGAAGAAGTAAATGCGGTAGATTCAGGGTTATTCCAGGAAAAAATAAGTATTGTGTTAAACGGTTCTGCTGTATCAGAGTCTGAACTTGAAGCTCTTGATACTAATTCAGATGGAGTTATAGATGCAAACGATGCTGCATTTGGCAACTTAGAGGTATGGCAGGATGCTAATGAGGATGGAATAGGAGATGTTGGGGAAATTAAAACCCTTACAGAGGCTGGAATAAATTTTATTAGAACTGAAAACGCTGATGTACATACCTCAGGTAATGGTAAATACTTTAATGTGAATGAGTTGGCACAGGTTAATAACGATGAAATAAGTAGCTCTACATCTTATGAAGTTCCTACAGTTACTGAGCCTGAAAAACTCGTAAAATCATCAGACCTGTATGGAGATATTACCTCAACTAACCGGTTAGAGTGGGTATTCCAAAACCCGGATGATGTTCAAAGTGGATACTTAGACCATCCTGAGTACTCAGATGATTATGCAGAACTTGGAGCTGGAAACGATAGCATAAACGGATATATAGGTAATGATGTTTTATTTGGACAAACTGGAAACGATCAGCTGCTTGGCTGGGATGGTAGTGATTACCTACACGGAGGCCAAGGATTAGATGAACTTTATGGAGTTTCTGGCAGTAATTATCTTGATGGAGATATGGATAATGACAATATTCATACTGCAGATGGACCAGGAGATTATGCATTCGGCGGTGCTGGAGATGACTTGATTAACTATTATTCTGCTCTGGATTTCGGCGCAGGAGAAGCTCCTGTAGGCTCAGGAAATGATTATATTGACGGTGAAAGCGGCAATGACACTATATACAGTTATTTAGGTGATAATACAGTATATGGGGGCACAGGATTTGATTGGATTGAGCTTGGCAACGGAAATGACTATATAAATGGAGAACAGGACGACGATACCCTGTTTGGATTAGTTGGTGAAGATACTGTGGTTGGCGGAGACGGAAATGATCACATCAGTGGTTTAGTAGGGTATACTGATGATAATCCGGTGCTGCAAGCTGGTGAATCAGACAATGACATATTACTTGGTGGAGCTGGAAATGATGTATTGGTTGGCAAGCTTGGAAATGACACTCTCATTGCAGGAATTGGAAATGATGAATTGCTTGCCGGTGAAGGGGAAGATATTTTATATGGTGAAGAAGGCTTAGATTCCTTACACGGAGAAAATGGCAATGATACCCTTTTAGGCGGAGCTGATACTGATATATTAAAGGGCGGCGCTGGTAATGATGAATTATATGGTGAAGCAGGAAATGACGGCTTATGGGGGGATGTAGGTGATGACCTTATAGCTGGCGGTATCGGAGATGATATTATATCAGGATTCACTGAAGATGCAGATTCTAAACAAACTCTTGAAACAGGAGAAACCGATAATGATACTATATACGGTGAAGCTGGAAATGATCTTGTAGTAGGTAGCGTAGGAGACGACTTTGTATCAGGTGGAGAGGGCAATGATACTCTTTATGGATTTACCGAACCGGGAGCCACAAAAACAACTCTTGAGATAAATGAAACAGACGACGATATTTTATCAGGTAATGCTGGAGAAGACCTATTAATTGGCGGATTTGGTAATGATACAGTCTTTGGCGGAACTGAAAATGATGAACTTCACGGTAATGAAGGAGATGACTTCCTTTATGGCGAGGCAGGTAATGATAACTTACTTGGTGAAGTAGGAGATGACGTTCTATATGGTGGTGAAGGTGATGATACAATTACCGGATTTACTTCTGATACTGACCCAAAACAAACTTTAGAAACTGGAGAAACCGATAATGATAAGTTATATGGAGGATTAGGAGATGATTCTCTGATAGGCAGGCTTGGTGACGATTATCTTGATGGTGGTGCCGGTGCTGATACTATGCAAGGCGGTGCTGGTAACGATACTTACGTAGTTAATAGCTTTAATGATGTGGTTATTGAAAATACAGGAGAAGGAGATAACGATAAAGTATTTGCCAATATTACTCACGTTTTAAGTGATAATGTTGAGGAACTAAAACTTATTGGCAGTGAAAATATTGATGCTACAGGTAATGACCTGGATAATATCATTTCTGGAAACAGCGGAAGCAATATAATAGATGGTTCTCTCGGTGCTGATGAGATGTCAGGCCAGGAAGGCGATGATGTTTATTATGTTGATAATGTTAATGATGTAGTAAATGAAAGGGCTAATGAAGGAATTGATACAGTTAGATCAAATATTAGCTGGGCTTTAGGTAATAATGTTGAAAATATTGAACTCACAGATGCTGGTGATCTTAATGCTACAGGTAATGCACAAGATAATACAATTACTGGTAATGCTGGCAACAACATCCTTGACGGACAATCTGGAGACGATACATACTTCTTTAGTGGTAACTGGGGAAGTGATTTAGTTATAGACTCTTCTGGTAATGATAAAATCCAATTTGGCAATGATATTTCAATAGCTGACATCCAAATATCCAGGGATGGGGATAATATAATTCTCTCTAAATCAGGATCAACTGATATAATTACTTTACAAAACTGGTTCTTATCAGTTGATAATAGAGTAGAAAATCTTGAATTTATAGATGGCACATTAAATTCTACAGACATAGAAACTCTTGCAACCAACTATAATCCTTTAGCAACAGTTGATACTGCAGTATTAGATGAAGATGGTTCAGTTGAAATAGATGTATTAACAAGCGCTACTGACGCTGATAACGATACATTATTAGTGGAGTCCTTTACTCAGGGAGCTAATGGCAGTGTGTCATTAGGGACTAATAATAAATTAATTTACGTGCCTATCGCAAACTTTAATGGAACTGATACGTTTGACTATACTATTTCTGATGGTAATGGCGGTACTGATACTAAAACTATTACTGTAACTATAAATTCAATAAACGACGCACCAGTTGCTACAATTGAAACAGCAACAGTTGATGAGGATAATTCTGTAGAGATAGATGTTATCGCCGCTTCTTCCGATGTGGATAACGATACTCTAACCATAGACTCATTTAGCCAAGGAACTAATGGGGCAGTTACAGAAGTTGATGGTAAATTAGTATACACTCCAGGTGCTGATTTTAATGGCACAGACAGCTTCGATTACACAATTAGCGATGGCAATGGAGGTTTTAATACAAAAACTGTTGATGTAACAGTAAATTCTATCAACGATAATCCTGTTGCTACCATTACCTCAGGTAACGTAGATGAAGATGGATCTGTTGAAATTGATGTAATTGCAGGCGCTTCTGACATTGACAACCAAACTCTGTCTATAGACTCATTTACTCAGGGAACTAACGGAACAGTCGCTAATGTAGACGATAAAATTGTATACACTCCAAACGCAAACTTTAATGGAACTGATACGTTTGACTATACTATAAGTGATGGTAATGGAGGTACTGATACTAAAACAATTACAGTAACAGTAAATTCAATAAACGACACACCAGTTGCCACAATTGAAACAGCAACAGTTGATGAGGATAATTCCGTAACCGTAGATGTCATCGCAGCTTCTTCTGATGTTGACAATGATACGCTGGCTATTGATTCATTCACTCAAGGTATGAATGGAATTGTCTCTCAGGATGTTGATAATAACCTTGTTTATACACCGAATGCTAATTATAACGGAACAGATACGTTTGACTATACCATTAGTGACGGCAATGGCGGGTTTGATACAAAAACAATTACGGTAACAGTTAATTCAATAAATGATAACCCTGTTGCAACAGTAATATCAGAAACAATGGATGAAGATGGCCAAATAACAATAGATGGAATCTCAAGTGCCCAAGACGTTGATGGTGACAACTTAACAGTACAACCAGGAGCCAGCGCATTAAATGGAAGTGTGTCGGTAGATGGTAATAATTTAACCTATACGCCGGATGCTGACTTTAACGGTACGGATACAATTTCATACTCTATTTCAGATGGTAACGGAGGTACAGTTAATAACACAGTAAATATAACGATAAATTCAGTTAATGACGACCCAATTGTAACTATCGCTTCAGAAACGGTTGAGGAAAACAGCTCTGTAACAATAGATGTGCTATCTGGAGCAAGTGATGTTGATAACGACACACTGAGTATTGATTCATTTACTCAAGGAACCAATGGAACTGTAGAAAATATTGATGACAAACTGGTTTATACACCTAATGCTGGCTATGAAGGCACGGATAATTTTGATTATACAATTTCTGATGGCAATGGTGGAACTGTAACCCAGACAATCACTATGACAGTTAATGGAATTAATAATGATCCGACAGCAACGCTTGATTCAGGAGTAACAAATGAAGATGAAAGTGTTGTATTAGATGTTTTAGCTAGCGCTCAGGATTTAGATGATGATACATTAATCATCGATTCCTTCACCCAGGGAACAAACGGTTCTGTATCCCAGGATGCTCAGGATAGATTGGTATACACTCCAAATTCAAATTACAACGGTTCTGATAATTTTGATTATACAATTTCAGACGGAGCAGGAGGTTTTGTAACCAAGACAGTTAACCTTACAATTAATGCAGTTAATGATGCTCCAACTGCGACGCTTGAGTCAGGTGCTGTGAATGAGGATGAAAACATAACTCTGGACGTACTTTCAAGCTCTTCTGATGCGGATAATGATACATTAATCATTGATTCGTTTACGCAGGGCGCAAATGGTATAGTGTCACAGGACGCTCAGGATAGGCTTATTTACACTCCTGATGCCAACTATAATGGCACTGATTCATTTGACTATACCATTAGCGATGGGAACGGCGGAACAGTAACAAAAACAGTGAATGTAACTATTACCTCTGTAAACGACGCACCAGTTGCAACGATCGAATCAGCTTCAGTTGATGAAGACGGTTCTGTTGAGGTAGATGTATTGACCGCCTCAAGTGATATAGATAATGACTCATTGAGTATTGATTCTTTTACCCAGGGGGCAAATGGAACAGTTGCCAATATTGATGAAAAGCTTGTATACACTCCTAATGCAGATTTTAATGGTACAGATAGCTTTGATTACACTGTTTCAGATGGAAATGGCGGGTTTGATACAAAGACCATAACTGTAACGGTTAATGCTATAAACGATGCTCCTGTTGCAACAATTGACTCTGTGATTACAGATGAAGATAATTCCATAACCGTAGATGTTATCGCCGCTTCTTCTGATGTGGATAACGATACTCTAACCATAGACTCTTTTACGCAGGGAACTAATGGGGCAGTTACAGAAGTTGATGGTAAATTAGTATACACTCCAGGTGCTGATTTTAATGGCGCCGATAGCTTCGATTATACAATTAGCGATGGCAATGGAGGTTTTGATACAAAGACAATTACTTTAACAGTTAACTCTGTCAATGATGCACCTACAGCAACCCCGCTAACAGCATCCTTAGATGAAGATGGTTCTATAACCATAAGCAATGCACTCCATCAGGACTTTGTCGATGATATAGAAGGCGATACATTAAATATTGAGCCAAACCCAACAGCAAATAATGGAAGTGTGTCAATAGATGGCAACAACCTTGTCTACATACCAAATGCCGACTTTAATGGCGTGGATACCATTACATATTCCATTTCTGACGGCAACGGAGGAATTGTAGAAAATACTGTAGCTGTGACAGTAAATTCTATAAATGACGCCCCAACTGCAACTGCAATGTCAACAAGTGTAGACGAGGACGGTTCTGTAACATTTAATGCAATAAGTGATGGAATAACAAATTTTGTTGATGATATTGACGGGGATATGTTAACAATCGAGCCGGGAGC
Organism: Candidatus Gastranaerophilales bacterium; assembly: GCA_028281965.1. Lineage (GTDB taxonomy): Bacteria > Cyanobacteriota > Vampirovibrionia > Gastranaerophilales > UBA9971 > JANQEB01. The sequence goes on along the minus strand of JANQIY010000398.1, from coordinate 42,434 downwards.
CAGTGCTAATAACGGATCTGTTTCAATAAATGGCCAGGAACTTACTTACACACCTAACGCTAACTTTAACGGAGCGGATACGATTACATACACTGTTTCTGATGGAAATGGAGGAACTGTTGTAAATACAGTCGATGCTACTGTAAATAATATAAATGATCTTCCTGTAGCTACAATAGAATCAGCCATAACTGATGAAGATAACTCTGTTGAAATCGATGTATTATCAGGATCAAGTGATATTGATCTTGATACTCTTACTATTGATTCCTTTACGCAGGGAACTGATGGAACTGTCGCTAATGTAGACAATAAATTAGTATACACTCCAAACGCTAATTTCAATGATACAGACTCTTTTGACTATACTATCAGTGATGGTAACGGCGGTTTTGATACCAAAACAATAACAGTGACCGTAAATTCAATTAACGACGCTCCTGTAGCTACAATCACTTCTGGAGAAGTTGATGAAAATAGTTCAGTGGAAATAGATGTATTAGCAGGAGCCAGTGACGTTGATAATGATACATTATCCATTGATTCATTTACCCAGGGGGCAAATGGAACTGTAGCATTAGACGCTCAAGATAGACTGGTATATACTCCAAACACCGATTACAGCGGAAGCGACTCATTTGATTATACAATTTCAGATGGAAATGGCGGATTTGTAACTCAAACTGTTAATATGACTATTAATTCCGGACTAACTGCGGATATATTAGGAACATCAGGGAACGACACCTTAAATGGGACATCCGCAGATGAAGTAATTATGGGCTTAGAGGGTAATGATAAAATAAACGGTAAAGGTGGCGCTGATACTATGATTGGTGGCATCGGTAACGATGTATATACTGTATGGCAATCAGGTGATGTTGTTATAGAAAATGCTGGTGAAGGATCAGACAAAGTAAAATCAGGCATTGACTATATTCTTGGTGATAACCTGGAAAAGCTGGTATTACTTGGTTCTAATAATATAAACGGTACAGGTAATACTAAAAATAATACTATTACAGGGAATAACAGCAACAATATCCTTGATGGTGCTGCCGGTGCTGATACATTAAAAGGAAAACTTGGTGATGATACATATATTATCGATAATGCTGGAGATTCAATAACTGAAAACGCAGATGAAGGTACTGATTCAGTACAATCCAGCGTATCATACACATTAAGTGCTAATGTTGAAAATCTAGAATTAACAGGTTCTAATAATATTAATGCTACAGGTAATAACCTTGACAATATTATCGCAGGTAACTCTGGAAACAATATTCTTACAGGTGATGCTGGTAATGACACCTATCTCGTCAATGAAAACTGGGGAACTGATGAAATAATTGATACTGCTGGAATTGACAAGGTTGCATTTGGCAATAACATTACCCAGGCTCAGCTTGAATTTTCTCAAAATATCAATGATCTTGTGATATCAACCATTGATCAGGCTAATACACTAACAGTAAAAGACTGGTTCATATCAAGTGATAATAAAATAGAGACGATAGAATTCTTTGATAGTACAAGTCTTTCTGCTGCTGAAGTTGAAGCTTTAATAAATAGCGATAACACACCGCCAACAGCAACTATAGAGGCAGCAACTGTAGACGAGGATGGCTCTGTTGAGGTTGATGTCTTAGCAGGGGCAAGTGATGTGGACGAGGACGCATTATTTATTGACTCCTTCACGCAAGGTAATTACGGTGGCGTAGCTAATGTTAACGACAAATTAGTTTACACTCCAAACGCTGAATACAATGGAACAGACTCTTTTGACTATACTATCAGTGATGGCAATGGTGGTTTTGATACCAAAACAATAACAGTGACAGTAAATTCAGTTAACGATAATCCAGTTGCCACCATTAGTTATGGAAGTGTGGATAAAAACAGCACAATCGCAATAGACGTATTAGCCGGAGCATCAGACGTAGATAATGACACGCTGGTAATAGATTCATACACCCAAGGTACAAACGGTACAGTCTCATTAGATGCCCAGGATAGGTTAGTCTATACACCAAACACTGACTATGAAGGGGCAGACAGCTTTGATTATACTATCAGCGACGGTAACGGCGGTACGGTTACTCAAACTATTGATATGACGGTTAATCCTGATATTATTGCAGATATAGTAGGTACTTCTGGCGACGATAGCATCGTTGGTACTTCTGCCGATGAGGTAATTGCTGGATTAGAGGGTAATGATACGATTGATGCTACTACTGGTGGTGCGGACACAATATATGGTGGTCTTGGACATGATTCAATAACAATGAACTACAGAAATCACTACGCAGTTATATATTCTGGAGACGGAGATGATTATATATATAATGATAGTGGTTGCAAAGTTGTTATAAATACTGAAGGAGGAAATGATTACGTATATAATGATGGCACTTGGGATGGAGATGTTGTAATAGATACTGGGGATGGAAATGATTACGTAATTGATGAAGGAGAAAATTCTATTATTAATACTGGATTTGGGGATGATGAAATATTCATTGATTCTTCTAGTCGTGGAAATAGAATAATCTTAGATTCTGCAGGTAATGATAAAGTAATACTTGAATATGTTCGCCATGATGATAATTATGTAAGATTTGCCAGAAATAATTCTGACATAATAATTATTAGTGATTTAATTATTGGGGACTTAGTAACTGTAAAAGATTGGTTTGTATCTAATGATAATAAAATCGAAATTGTTGAATTTCATAATGGAATAACATACAACCCATCGGAGCTAGAATCTTCAGTTGATACATATATGATTAATGGCACAAATAATAATGACGAGCTAATTGCAACAGATAATTCTTATAAATATATGATCAATGGAGGTCTTGGGATTGATTCCATGACAGGAAATATTAATGATGACATCTACTATGTTGATAATTCAGCAGATGTTGTTATTGAAAATGTTGGAGAAGGTAAAGACACAATTAACTCAGAAATTTCTTATACTTTACCGGATAATGTTGAAAATTTAAGCCTATTAATATCATATGGGGGATATACTGGGACAGGTAATAGCCTAGATAACAATATAGAAGGAAGCTGGGGTAATGACACATTAATAGGTAATGATGGTAATGATATACTTTATGGCTGGGGAGGTAATGACTTATTTAACGGTGGCCCAGGAAATGATACTTTATATGGTGAAGGGGTTAATGATAGATATATATTCAATATCGGAGATGATCTGGATACTATTTGGGATAGTGGTGGAATAGATACGATAAGCTTTGAATCTGGTGTTGTTAAATCTGATATAGCTATCTTCATTGATGCATCAGATAAACTAGTCATTGATTACGATGTTATTGTTAGCGATTCTCAGATAACTGTTCAAGATCAAAATAGTTATACAATCGAAAGATTTGAATTGAGTACAGGTGAATACCTAACGGATGCTGATGTAAATCAGATTGTCCAGGATATTACAGCCTATGCTGATGCTAATAGCATCGCATTAAATAGTGTTGAGGATGTTAAAAATAACACTGAATTGATGAATATTGTTACAGGTGCGTGGCATAGCTAATCAAGTAGAGCTATTATTTTTAAAAAGCCCGGAGTTCCGGGCTTTTTATCTCAAATTAAGTGATATTTTGTGTCAAACCAAATGTCAATTTACATTCGGCATTTTCGTTAGAATATAGACTATAAGCCTTATTACAGAGTTCTAAAATTTTAATACCTTCTTTCAGGTAATTCATTCCTGCTTTTTCGTGAGCTTCTAAAATTGTCCTGATTGTTGAAAGCTCTTTATTCCATTGTGTATCTTTTTCAAGCCAGAAATCCTCTGTTATTTTGTCATCCAGCTTGCCTATGTATAGTTTTTCTATCCGGTCTCTTAATTTCTTGGCCTGAACCTCAAGAGAATTTATCCTTTCCTCGTTATAGGCTTTTTCATCGGCAAGACTGAGTTTTAATGCATCAATAATCCAGTCTTTATGGTTGTCAGAAACAGAAATTTTCCTGACGGCTTCATCAAATTGTTTTTCAAGTTCTTCCTGCCTTATGTACTGGCTTTTTTGTAAGCATTTGCCTTTGCCTCCTGTGCAATGGTAATAAATATATTTGCCCTGTTCTACACTTGAAACCCTTGCATATAAGACCGCTTTTTTAGTCATTCGATATGCCTTTCAGTAAATTTTCAATATCCTGCCTTTTGTATAAACGCCAATTATTTATTGGATGACGATAGGCTTTTAGCTTTCCTTCATTATCCCAGCGTCTTAAAGTCATTTTGCTTACATTGAGAATTTTAGCGGCTTCTTCAATTTTTATATAATCCTTCATATCCATACTAAAGTTATACAAAGTTATACATAATTATTCAAGTAGTACAAATCTTCATGATATAATTTTTCATACAGTGTGTGAGGGATAGGAAGATATGTTTGAGCAGTGCTTTAAAAATATAGATGATGTTTTATTTAAGGATGCCGGGGTTTCCACAGAGCTTGACTATGTAGAGCAGACTTCATGGCTTTTATTCCTGAAATACCTTGAAGAATTTGAAGCAGAAAAGGAAATGTATGCTCAACTTAACGGCCAGACCTATGAGCGCATTATTGAACAGCAATATTCATGGAGTAGCTGGGCATATCCTACAACTAAAGACGGCAAGTTTGACCATAACAAAGCCCTTACCGGCGATGATTTAAGGGATTTTGTTAATTTTAAACTATTCCCATACCTGCAAGGTTTTAAGCAGAAAGCAATAAACCCCAAAAGCCTTGAATATAAAATCGGTGAAGTGTTTTGGGAAATCAAAAACAAAATCCAGAGCGGATACGTTATGCGGGACGTTATTGAAGCGATTAACGGTATGCACTTCAAATCCAACAAGGACAAACACGAGCTTTCCTCATTATACGAAGATAAAATCCAGAACATGGGCAACACAGGCCGCAACGGAGGCGAATACTACACCCCTCGGCCATTAATTCGGGCTATTATAAACACTGTAAAACCTAAGCTGGGAAATACTATTTACGATGGTGCAGTGGGTTCCGCCGGGTTCTTGGTTGAAGCATTTGATTATTTAAAAGACCCGAAAAACAGCGGTAAATCTCAATTATCTGTTGACGATATGCAGACCCTACAAGAAAAAACTCTGTTCGGTAAAGAAAAGAAACCTCTACCTTATGTTATAGCGATTATGAATATGATTCTTCACGGCATAGAAGCCCCTGACGTTATTCATACAAACACGCTTGGCGAAAACATAATGGATTTGGAAGAAAAAGACAGATTTGATGTAATCATTGCAAATCCGCCGTTTGGAGGGAAAGAAAGAAAAGAAGTCCAGCAAAACTTCCCGATTAAATCCAGCGAAACCGCTTATTTATTCCTGCAACACTTTATTAAAAGGCTAAAGGCAGGCGGTTCTGCCGGTGTTATCATAAAAAATACGCTCTTATCAAATGGCGATGCTAAAGAGCTTAGAAAGTACCTGCTGGAAAGCTGTAATTTATACGCTGTTCTTGATTTGCCCTCAAAAGTATTCACGGCAGGGGTTAAAACCGTTGTGCTGTTCTTTAAAAAAGGCGAATCAACCAGAAAGATTTGGTATTACCAGCTTAATTTGGACAGGAACTTAGGCAAAACAAACCCGCTTAATGACAATGATTTAAAAGAGTTTCTTGAGCTACAGAAGGACTTTAAGGAAACGGAAAATTCCTGGTTTGTAAATGTAAATGATATTGATGAAGCATCGTTTGATTTATCGGTAAAAAACCCGAACAGGTCTGATGAAATCGAATACCGAAGCCCTGAAGATATAATAAGCGAGATGTACGACCTCGATAAACAGAGTGCTAATATTCTGGCCAGAATCAAGGAGCTTGTATGAATCAGGGCTGGGAAGAAAAGACGCTAGGGGAAGTCTGTACTATAAGACCGCATAAAAGCGAATTAAGAGAACGTTTAAACTCTGACGATTTAGTTTCTTTTGTTCCTATGGAGTATTTAGGGATAAATTCAAAATATTTTTCTGCTCCTCTAGCAAAAAACTTAAACAAAGTTATAAAAAATTATACCTATTTTGCTGATGGTGATGTGTTATTAGCAAAAATAACGCCGTGTTTTGAAAATGGAAAGCTAGGAATTGCAAGGAATTTATCAAATGCTGTTGGTTTTGGTTCAAGTGAATATATTGTTTTTAGGCCAAATCCTGAATTAAATAATGAATTTCTTTATTATTTTTTATTAAGGGATGAGTTTAGGGCTCAAGGCTCAAAAAATATGAAAGGTGCAGTAGGGCATAAGAGGGTAACGCCTGAATTTATTGAAAATTATCCGATTAAATTCCCGAAAGACCTCGCCGAGCAGCAACGCATAGTCGAGATACTGGACAGGGCTTTTGAGGATATTGACCAGCTAACCCAAAACGCAAAACAAAATCTCCAGAATGCACGGGAGCTGTTTGAGAGTAGTTTGAATCGGGTGTTTACAGAAAATACTGATGATTGGGAAGACAAAAGTTTAGGATGTATTGCTCAAATAAAAGGTGGAAAAAGAGTTCCTAAAGGGTATAAGCTACAAGCAAAACAAACACCTTATCCATACATAAGGGTAACAGATTTTAACAATTATGGCTCAGTAGATTTAAATGATATTCACTATATTGATGAAAAGGTTTATAAACAAATTAAAAATTATACTATTACGGTAAATGATTTATATATTAGCATTGCCGGAACTATAGGCAAAACAGGAATAATACCACAGGAATTAAACGGTGCAAATTTAACAGAAAATGCTTGCAAGTTAATTTTCAACGATGTTATATACAACAAGTTTATATATTACTTTACAAAGACTAAATCTTTTACAGAGCAGGCTTTTGGTAAAACACGTACAGCAGCAATGCCTAAATTGGCATTAACAAGACTTGCTACAATTACTTTGCCAATACCTTCTTATAAAGTTCAACAAAAAATAGTTGAAAAACTTGATGCTATGCAAGAAGAAACCCGACAGCTCGAACAAATCTACCAGCAAAAAATCAAACTCGCAGAAGAACTCAAACAATCCATCCTGCAAAAAGCCTTCAGCGGCGAACTGACTAGAAGTGAAACCCTCGTATAAGGTATAATCAATAAATGCAAGAACGTATCAAAAACCTCATATCAAAAGGTGAAAAAATAAACGTTGAATATAAATCCGCACAGGGCGGTTTGCCCCTCAGTGTTTATGAAACTGTTTGCGCTTTTTTGAATACAAAAGGCGGGGAAATTATATTAGGCGTGGACAATGACAGAAATATCCCCGGCGTAAAACCTGAAAATATTGAAACTTTTAAAAGGAACTTTTCAAGTGAAATAAATAATCCTCAAAAAATAAATCCTACCGTATACCTTAGCCCTGAAGAAATTGAGATTGACGGAAAAATTATTTTATACATAAATGTCCCTGAAGGTTCGCAGGTTTATCAATGCGATAAGAAAATTTATTTAAGAAATCACGAAGGTGATTATAACATCTCAAATAATCAAACTCTGGTAGCAAACCTCTTTACAAGAAAAAGCTCCACTTATTCAGAAAATCAAATTTTTCCATACATAACAATGGATGACTTAAACCAGGAAGTCATCGAAAAAGTCAGAAAAATGGCAGTTATCCGAAATAAAAATCATACCTGGGCTAAAATGGATAATCTTGAACTCATAAAAAGCGCATCACTGCATCTTAAAGATTATTCCAACCAAAAAGACGGCTTCACGCTTGCTTGTGTTTTGTTGTTTGGCAAAGATTTACTTATTCAAAATATTTTACCGCATTACAGAACAGATTTGATTCTAAGAAAAGAAAATGTTGACCGCTATGATGACAGAGATATTGTTCAAACAAACCTTATTGATAGCTATGACAGGATTATGGCGTTTGTCGAAAAACATCTGCTATCACCTTTTAAAGAAAATGAAAAAGGGATAAGAATTGATATAAGAAACTTGATTTTTACTGAACTGGCGGTTAATTCGCTTATCCACAGAGAGTTTTCTTCTCATTCTTTTGCAAGATTTATAATCGAAAAAGATAAAATCGTTATAGAAAACGGAAACAAACCTTTTGTATATGGAAACATAAAGCCTGACGATTTTAGACCTTATACAAAAAATCCTACAATAGCAAAAGTTTTCAAGGAAATTGGATATGCAGAAGAGCTTGGCTCTGGAATAAGAAATATTATGAAGTATTCAAAAGAATATTTTGGCAATAACCCTGAATTTGTTGACGATACTATGTTTACAACCACTTTCAAATATAGTGCGGAAAAATTAAAAGACCTGGACAGGGGGCAAGATACCCCCCAAGATACCCCCCAAGATACCCCCCAAGATACCCCCCAAGACGATGCTAAAATAATCGAGGTTTGTAAAACACCTAAATCCTTGAGTGAAATAATGCAGATATTAGGTTATAAGGACAGAAAGCATTTTAAAACCAAAATAAATAAATTGATGGATAACGGCTTGATTAAACAAACAATACCCGATAAACAAACCAGCAAAAATCAAAAATATGTTGCTATTATTTCGAGTGAGGGAAAAAATGACTGACTTTGACATCACCTGGAATGAAGCGGAAACAAGAGCCGAACTCATTGACCCGAAGTTAAAGGAATGCGGCTGGTCTGCTGATGTTGATGTTAAAATTTTTCGGGAATATAAAATTTCAAAAGGCCGCCTTATAGGCCACGGAAAAAGAAACGAACCGGAAATTGCCGATTATGTCCTTCAATACAAAAATAAAAAACTTGCGGTAGTTGAAGCTAAAAAGATTGCATTGGATTACACCGAAGGCGTTGCACAGGCTAAAACATACGCAGAAAAGCTAAAGGTAAGATACACCTATTCAACAAACGGCAGGCGAATATACCAGATTGATATGGAAACAGCCGAAGAAAAAGAAGTTTTCAGCTATCCAACACCGCAAGAAGTCTGGAACATGACATTCCAGAAAGAAAAAGAAGCAAATAAACTTGCGGAAATACCGTTTGAAGACAGAAGCGGAACGTTTGAGGCTAGATACTATCAGGAAATTGCTGTTAATAGAGTTCTTGATGCAATAGCAGAAGGCAAGAACAGAGTTTTATTAACCCTTGCAACCGGAACAGGAAAGACCGCAATCGCTTTTCAAATCGCCTGGAAGCTGTTTCAGTCAAGGTGGAACATTAGCAATGACAACAGAAGGCCAAGAATTTTATTTCTTGCGGACAGGAACATTCTAGCAGACCAGGCGTATATGGCTTTTACTGCGTTCCCGGAAGATGCCTTGATTAGGATTGCCCCTGATGAGATTAAAAAAAAGGGTAAAGTTCCAAAGAACGGCAATCTATTTTTTACGATATTCCAGACCTTTATGAGCGGGCCAAATGATACGCCGTATTTTGGGGATTATCCAAAGGACTTCTTTGATTTTATAGTTATTGATGAATGCCACAGAGGCGGCGCTAATGATGAAAGTCAATGGAAAGAGATTTTGAAGTATTTTTCATCTGCGGTTCAGCTTGGTTTAACAGCAACGCCTAAACGTGATAAAAACGTGGATACTTATGAATATTTTGGCGAGCCTGTTTATACCTACTCTCTGAAAGAAGGTATTAATGACGGCTATTTAACACCGTTTAAGGTAAGGCAAGTTGAAACAACGCTGGATGAGTATGAATATGAGCCGGATGACGATGTTCTTGAAGGCCAGATTGATGAGAATAAAATATATACTGAAAATGATTTTAACCGAATAATTGAAATTGAAGAGCGTGAGCGGAACAGGGTTAAAATATTTATGGAACAGATTAACCAGAATGAAAAAACTCTTGTATTTTGCGCAAATCAAAGACACGCCCTTGCAGTTAGAAACCTTATAAATCAAATAAAAACCTCTAATAATACAAATTACTGCGTGAGGGTAACGGCAAATGACGGAAAATTAGGCGAACAGTATTTAAGGCAATTCCAAGATAATGAAAAGACAATTCCTACAATATTAACAACCTCTCATAAACTTTCAACCGGAGTTGATGCTAAGAACGTAAGAAATATTGTTCTTATGCGCCCTATAAAGTCAATGATTGAGTTTAAACAAATCATAGGTAGAGGGACAAGGCTTTTTGACGGCAAGGACTTTTTTACAATATATGATTTTGTAAAAGCCCACGAGCATTTTAATGACAGTGAATGGGATGGCGAACCGATAGACCCTGAGCCAAGATCACCAAAAGGCCCTAAAGAGCCAGGAACGCCTGAGCCACCGACAGACGACCCTGAGCCTCCCATTCCACCACAGCCGCCAAAACCAATTACAAGAATAAAACTTTGTGAAGGTAAAGAACGCAGAATTAATCATAAAATTGATACAAAATTTTATGGGCCTGACGGCAAGCCAATATCCGCTGAAGAATACTTAAAAACTTTGTTTAATTCATTACCGGAGTTTTTTGCAAATGAGGATGAATTAAGAAAAATTTGGAGTTTGCCGGACACCAGAAAAAAACTCCTAAAAAAATTAGCAGACAAGGGCTATACATCAGAGGACTTTAAAACACTTGAAAAGTTAATTGATGCGGAAAACAGTGATATTTATGATGTGCTATGCTATATAGCTTTTGAAGCAAACCCATTGAAAAGGGCTGAAAGAGTAGAAAGAAGCAAGGTAGCCATAATGGATAATTTTGCATCAAGACAACATGCTTTTATTGAGTTTGTTTTGTCTCAATATATAGAAAATGGTGTTAATGAGCTTGATGAAGCCCGCCTGGCAGACCTTATTAATTTAAAATATCATTCTATTTCTGATGGAATGAAAGAACTTGGCCCAATAAACGAGATAAAACAGATGTTTTGCGGATTTCAAAAATATTTGTATGTAGCTAAAAGTTAATATTTATGAAGCAAAGAAAAGAATTGAATCTATGTATGTCACAAAGTCTGTATTGCTTAAACAAGAGGTGTTTCAGCTATGTGCCTAATTACTGTTTAACCTTAGTTGCGTAAGTACTACTTTTAATACTCAATGCCTTCTCTTGCAGGAACACCTATATTCCAGTAATGTTTTAGCGGCTGGATTTCAGATACCAGGTGGGCAATCCTGATGATTTCATCATGGGCATGCCTTCCTGTGAGTACAACCTCAAGGTATTGCGGCTTATTTTTGAGAAAACCCATCATCTCCTCAAGTTCAATCAGGCCAAGCTCTATGGCAATATTTGCCTCGTCCATGATTATCAAGTCATACTCTCCGGAATCTGCGGCGTCTTTTACAAGGTTCCAGCCCTTTCTTACAGCTTTTCTATCCTCATCAGTCAGGTTTTTTGAGAATACTATCCTGTCCAACCCTGCTTGCTCTATGGTAAGCAGGTCTTTAATCCGGGGACTGAGTTCCCGGAATGAGCGCAGCTCTCCGTAATGTTCCCCGCCTTTAGTGAACATTACTATCAGCACTTTCCAGCCCCTGCCAAGCGCTCGCATTGTTAAACCGAGGGAAGCCGTGGTCTTTCCTTTGCCATTGCCGGTGTAGACCTGTATATATCCGATTTTCTCAAACCGCGGGTTATACAGGTCATTATTGTTATTTTTATCTCCTTCAGAACCCACTGTACTTTCTCTGTATATAAGTATTTTTATAAAGTTATAGTGAACTCATGATATACCTCAAAAAAAACCGGTCAAGTACTTAAATGTTTAATACTGACCGGTTTAAGATTATTGGAGTATTTTTATTATTAACTCTAACCTGCTTCTCTTTTTTCTTCAATTAGATAATTATTATCATTCGCTGCTGCCTGAGCAGCTGCATCCACTGGGCTAATATTCCCTACTTGTTCTAGGGCAGGGACTATAGTGGAATCGCCGGTAAATTTTTCGACAAGAATTGACATATCTTCGCGATCAAAAACTGTTTCTCCACCTGTATTAGTATCTTTATCCCCGCCAATATCAATGGGATCAGGCGGGTCAAGAGTTTGAGAATCCGCCGCAGTACCTGTCAATGCTTCGGTTGTTCCGGCAGTAACCATGCCCGTTGAAGGGCCAAGAGCTGTTTTTAAAGCATCCACTCCCTTTTTTTGCCCTTTTATAAATTGAAGGGCACCGCTGGAAATTTGTTTCACATCATTTGGTATTGACCTTAAAAGCTGCCAGAAAGCATTTAACCTGGGAGTTTCCGCGGTAACCTTCGGCACTTTATCAGCTATAGCGACGCTTCTGGCTGGATATACTGCAAGCGCACCGTATATTGCGCCCTGACCTATATCTTTAAAACCATTTTCTTTCTCTTCAGCGGTTTCTCCTGTTGCAACATCATATAACCCCTTGCCGACATTAAAAGTAGCAATGCCTGCCGTCATATAAATAGCGAATTTAGGAATTTTAGTTAAGTTAAGTTTGTTTGCAACTTTATTGATAACATAAACAACTCCACCTGCAACAAAAGCTGTGGCAGGATGCTCCGCTATTGCATCAATAGGGGATTTAACTCCTTCAAGGAATTTTTTTCCTGCTCTACTCCAATTTATTCCTTCATAAGCTTGAGGAGGAGAAGTTTTTTCCGGTTTTTCAGGGTTCCGGCATGCCGGGCAACCTGCCCCTTCGCAGGATTCACAGCCGGCTGTCTTTGCAAATTCATCCGGCTGGACACCTTCAGAAGAAATAGACGGTTGCTCTTCTGTTGAACCAAACGCAGGTCTGGAATTATTCCCCAATTTAGGTGCTAATGGCCCGCATCCTATTGCCGTATTTCCTAACATTTTATACTTCCTTTTTTAGTTAAATCTTTACCTCTACTTGTTTAAGGTCGCTAAAAAAAATTTTTGACAACTGGTTTCCGGTTTTTTACAAAAGTTTACAGTATACTTTAAGCTTATTTAAATTATCAAATAAGAATAATCGTTATTGCAAGCTATTTTTAAGGTTTTGTAATGATTTATTTTTAAATATAATTAAACTGTAAAAAACTGAAAATATATATGGGTAAAATAAAAGAATTAATTTGTGAATTTAAGGAAGAAGACTATTTTGACAGGGTGAATCTGCATATTCACAGCCGATTCTCAGACGGCACAATGTCACCGGGGGAAATTACGGAAAAAGCCCTTTACGAAGGGCTGCAATATATATCCATAACCGACCATAATTCCATAGAAGCCTACAAACACATTGATTTTAACAACCTGTGCGGACTTAACCTCATCCCCGGCGTGGAATTTGACTGCTGGCACAAAACTGATTTTATGCACATTCTCGGTTACGGCATTGACGTTAATAACCCGGATATTCAAAGACTATGCGCAAAAAACAGCAGTGAAACAAAACTGGATATAATCAGGATTTTTTCCTCAAGAAAATCTCCTGATGTAATAAAAGCAATAAAAAATGCCAATGGAATCGCAGTTCTTGCTCATCCTGCCTGCTGTTGGAGCTTAAACCCTGAAAAAATGGTTAAAGAATTAATTTCTTTCGGACTTGACGGACTGGAGATTTATTACCCCTATATCAGGCATAGAAAAGTTTTTAAGTTTCACTCTGTAGAAAAATTTAAAAAAATTTCAAAAAAATTTAACCTTTTAACAACCGGCGGAACAGATTGTCACGGGCGGGATTTAAGAGTTAGTCGGTAAATAATATATATAAAATATCTAACAAAAAATTCTCTTTAATTGTTTTTATAAAAATATAGAGATAAAAGTGTAGAGGTTTAAAAGGATATATTAACTTTAGGAGAGGAGATTTAAGCATGTTATTAATCAACAATTTACACGGAGAATACGATGCATCAACACCTGAGGGTAGAGGGGCAAACGCAGCAGCTAACCTTGTTAAATATATTTTAGAAGGTAAAAAAATTGCTAAAGAAAATACCCTAAAATTTCTTAAGGGGGAATTAACGCCTTCAAAAGCCGTTAGAAATTCTGCAATTGAAGCTTTAGCTTCAGCATATATTCCTTATACTGAAATTAATGAAGAAACAGGAAAAATGGATCTTGAGTACGGCCTGGCATTTGCAAGCATTTATCTTAATGCGCTTGATAATGATCAAGACGGAGTTCTTACCGTAAAAGAAGCCGGCGTTTGCGGACAAATAATTGATATGATAGATAACAGCGGGAAAATAACAAAAGGAAAATTTCTTGCCTGGTTAATTTTCCAGGACTGCATAGAAGTCTATAACGGTGTTATTTCCCCGCAAGAAGCAGCCAGGGCAATGCTCTGGGCAGGTAAAGACCCAAGGTTCGTGGTTGAAAAATTAAGAGAAATTTATGAAAGGCTTAACCTCAGAGACAAAGAAGAGGAGTTTAAGCAGCCTGAACCGGTAAAGAGTTAAATAGAACGGGGATATAAAATGCTAAAGAGCTGTCCGGCTATAGCCGGACAGCTCTTTTATTATGCATTATCTTACGCGATTTCTTCGTTTTTATCCTCATCCTGCGAGTTATTCTTCTTTTTTTTGGCGTTATCCAGATGGAACAGTTCTGCTACTGTTTCCTTGCTTTTTACCATTTCACTTGTTACCCGGAATATATCAAAATCTTTTCTGGAAGGAACTTCATACATAATTTCCAGCATAATTTCCTCGACAATTGACCTTAAAGCCCTTGCCCCGGTCTTCCTCCGCATTGCTTCCCGGGCAATTTCCTTAACAGCCTCATCTTCAAATTCAAGCTTGACTCCGTCCATATTGAGCAATTCCTGGTACTGCTTGATGATAGCATTTTTCGGCTCTGTAAGGATTTTTACGAGCGCTTCTTCATCAAGCGGGTCAAGTACGGCATAAACAGGGACCCTGCCGATAAATTCCGGAATAAGCCCGAACTTTATAAGGTCTTCAGGAACCATGTTCTTAAGCATTCTTGCCTGGTTAATTTCTCTTTCATAAGCGGCTTTAGGGCCTGTTGCCCCAAAACCTACCAGCTTGCCTGAGCCTGTCCTGCTGTCAACGATTTTTTCCAGCCCGACAAAAGCTCCTCCTACAATAAACAGGATATTGCTGGTATCAATCTGGATAAACTCCTGATGAGGGTGTTTTCTTCCTCCCTGTGGAGGAACATTCGCCGTAGTCCCCTCGATCATCTTGAGAAGCGCCTGCTGAACTCCTTCGCCGCTAACATCCCTTGTTATACTCGGGTTTTCTGACTTTCTTGCTATTTTGTCGATTTCATCTATATAAATAATTCCTTTCTCGGCCTTTGCGGCGTCAAAATCAGCGTTTTGATAAAGCCTGAGAAGTATATTTTCCACGTCGTCGCCGACATAACCCGCTTCTGTAAGTGTTGTTGCATCAGCAACGGCAAACGGGACATCAAGCATTTTTGCAAGCGTCTGCGCAAGCAGTGTTTTTCCGCTTCCTGTAGGGCCTACAAGCAAAATATTGCTTTTTTGTATCTCTATACTATCTTTATCATTGTTTTCCCTTGCGGAAAGGTTGTGGTTTATCCTTTTATAATGGTTGTAGACCGCTACTGCAAGTTGTTTTTTAGCATCATCCTGCCCAACAATGTGCTGGTTCAGGTATTCCCTGATTTCCTGAGGCTTGGGGACTTCAGTAATTTTCTGGGATTCGTGTTTTTCCTCTTCACTTTCTTTGGAGTCAAGAAATTCTTCATCTAAAATTTCATTGCATAAATCAACACATTCATCGCAGATGTATACCTCAGGACCTGCGATCAGTTTTTTTACCTGATCCTGTGTTTTACCGCAGAATGAACATTTTAATCTGCTGTCGTCGCGTTTTACCATAAATAACTCCTAAGTTACCTTGTTAAGATTCCCTTTTAAGATTCTTCAGGGGACTCTTTTTCGATTTTTGTAATAACTTTATCCACCATTCCGTATTCTACGGCTTCGTCGGGGCTCATGATGTAATCCCTGTCTGTGTCTTTTTCAATCTTTTTGAAGCTTTGACCGGTATGTTTAGCCATAAGCTCATTAAGAGTCCTTTTCATCCTGCTGATTTCAGCGGCCTGGATTTCAATGTCGGTTGCCTGGCCCTGAGCTCCGCCAAGGGGTTGGTGAATAAGGATTCTTGAATGAGGAAGAGCCATACGTTTTCCATGGGTTCCGGCTGATAGCAAAAATGCGCCCATACTGGCAGCCTGGCCAAGACAGATTGTGTTCACATCAGCTCTTATGTGTTTCATTGTATCGTATATGGCCAGACCGGCTGTTACACTGCCGCCGGGGCTGTTAATATAAAGCATTATGTCTTTTTCGGGATTTTCCGAATCCAGCAGCAAAAGCTGGGCAACTATAAGGTTTGAGACCATATCGTCAATTGCTGTTCCAAGAAAGATTATTCTTTCTCTCAACAGCCTTGAAAAAATATCAAAAGATCTTTCTCCCCGGCTTGACTGTTCGACTACTACCGGTACATAACTACTTGTGTCAATTATTCCCATATACGATAACCTTTCTTTTACAAAACTATAACTTTTTATGTTGAAGTATCCTCAATATATTTTACTTCATTATTCTCTAAAAGATAATTAATAATTTTTTGACTCATAATTTGCTGTGATAACCCCTGGGCCAGTGACGGGTTCTGGGTCATTTGCTCATAAATCTTTGATTCGCTGGTATTATAAGATTGCGTAAGGTCTCTTACCATTGCCGCAAAGTCTTCTTCGGAAAGCGTGATATTTTCTTGTTTAGCTATTGAACCTAATACCAGGCTTGTTTTTACTCGCTTTGTAGCTTCTTCCCTGAGATTATTCCAGATACTTTCCTGTCCTTGCTGCTCAATTACCTGCTCCCATGATACACCCTGGTTTTTAAACCTGTTTTCTACCTCTTCCATAAGGTATTTAGCTTCACGGTTAATCATGGTATCCGGAATATCAAGCTTGGACTCATTGACAACTTTATCAACAATAGCTTTTTCAGCTCTTGAACGGTTTTCATGGTCTCTAGCCTGCTCAATATATTGGGCAAGGTCTTTTTTAAGATCTTCTACCGTTTGAAAAGGACCTATTTTTTGAGCAAACTCATCATTTATTTCAGGAAAAACTTTCTTTTTAATTTCATTTATTTTAATGTCAAACTCGGCTTCTTTTCCGGCAATGGCTTTATCACTGTAGTCCTGGGGAAAAGTTACCCGGATTTTGAATTCATCGCCAATATTTTTTCCTGCAAGCTGTTCTGCAAACCCGGCAATAAAGTGACTATTTGCAAGATCAAGCTGATGATTTTTCCCGGCTCCTCCTTTTATCGGCTCTCCTTCCATTTTGCCGTAAAAATCAATGAAAACAATATCTTCAGGCTCTGTAGGCCTGTCAATTACCTGTTCCATAGTTGCAAACTTGCCTCTTATAGATTCCAGTTCTTTTTCAACGGCGCTTTCATCAAGTTTATACTCAGGGACTTCTATGGTCTGACCTTTATAGCCGCTTAGCTCGACTTCCGGTTTAACCTCTATTTTAGCGGTTAGAGAAACGGGCTTTCCGAGCTCAAACTCGTATGTTTCCACAACCGGTTCTGTCACCAGGTCCAGCTGGTGTTCGCTTATAACATCGGCAAATATTGCCGGAAGCATTGCATCAAGGGCTCTTTGCTTAATTCTGTCTGTTCCGAGGTGTTTTTCAATTATAGGTCTCGGGGTCTTACCTTTCCTGAACCCGGGAATCGAAAGGTTTTCTCCCATTTTTTTACATGCCTTGTTATATTCCTGAGAAGCAACGTCAGCATCAATTTCAACGCTTAATTTAAACAGATTGTTTTCCAGTTTTTCTAAATTCGCATTCATATTTCTCTAACTATTCGTCCTTATAAATATTTACTCAGATTTATTATAAAACAAAAAACAAACTAATCGAACAAAAAAGTTTATATAAGCACCGGATAAAGACCTCTCGGGCACTGTTGTTATTTATCCGGTTCATCAGGAATTTTTGTTATTTTATATCTAAAATCCTTTTAAGTTTCAGTTCAAATTATAATCTAAACTTTAAAATGTACACTCAAACTATTGTATGAAATTTGAAAACAATAAAATTAAAAGAATAACCTATTTAACCCCAATGACGGGTTAAGAATTTTTCGTTATGCCGATTTCGATAAGTAACCATTAAATGAAAATAATATTCATAAATCGCTATGGCGAAACGGGGGCCCGGTCTCATTCCGGTATAAAATAAAAGGGATTAAAAAGCGGGAGACGAGGTTCGAACTCGCGACCTCTTCCTTGGCAAGGAAGCATTCTACCACTGAACTACTCCCGCTTATTTGAGCTGCAATTCTTTTTTAAATATCTCTTTAGATAACCCTAATATAGTACATGCTAAGAATTTTAATTTCAAGTAAAAATATTTCAAATTTATTCAATTATCTCAAGAAATTTTTTAACAAGATTATCAACTTAAAGTAATAGATTTTTTCAAAACCCATTGCATTTAAAAAATAAATTAATATAATTGTATTATATTTTTGTATTATACTTATGTATAAATTTAAAAAATTAAAGCCTTAAAAAAAATGAGCAAGTATATAGAAGAAAAGGAAAATACAAGAGATAAAATCCTTGATGCGGCAAGTGAAATTTTTGCTGAAAAAGGCTACCAGAGCACTACCATCAGGGATATTTGCCAGAGAGCCGACGTTTACCAGCTCTCTATAAATTATCATTTCGGAAACAAGGAAAACCTGTTTAAACAGGTGCTTTTAAAGACTTACCAGGATACGCATGAAATTGACCTGATTGAAAAAATAAAAGATATTCCCCCTGAAAAGCAGCTGGAAGAAATTATAAGAATAAGAGTAAACTCTGTTTTTAGTAATGAAAAAGAAGGATTATACTTCAAGATAGTTGCAAAAGAAATTTCAAATAACTACAATTTTATCATTGAAATAATGAATGACCCTTTTTTAGAGTATTTAAAATTCATCAAAGGAATTATTGACAGGTTATCAGAGCACAAACTTGATAATTTCGGTTTAAATTACTGTGTATACATTCTAATGTCGCATATATCAGTGTTATCATTTCATGAAAAAGGACGCTTAGTGCTTTTCAACACGTGTAATCCTGATGAAAGGCAGCTTGAGGAATTTATACAGTACATAAAAAAATTTATTTGCGCAGGCATAGAGAAAATAAAGACAGAAAGATCAGTTAATGAGGTTCAAAATGAAAAAGAAAATAATAATTGCGGTAGTAATTCTGGGTGCACTGGCATTTACGGCTAAAACGTTTTTCCTGAAAGGCGGACCGCCATCCGGGCATGGGCAGATGCCCCCGCCGATGGTGAGTCTTGCCAAAGTTGAGCAAAAGGAAATCGTAGATACCAAAGAGTATATAGGAAGAGTCGCGGCAAAGGACGAAGTTGATCTTGTCCCCTACGTCAGCGGATATCTGCAGAAAAAATACTTTACAGAAGGCGAAATGGTAAATGAAAGGGATCTTTTGTTTCTCATAGAACCCGATGAATACGAAGCAGCAGTAGCCCAGGCAAAAGCCGATATAGAAAATGCAAAAGCATTGCTCTGGGAAAGTGAAAAAAACCTTGAAAGAGCAGAAGAACTTGTTGCAAAGGACTTCATAAGCAAATCCGAATATGATAATAAACTGGCACTGCGGGATAAAAACAAGGCAGCCCTTGAAGCCGCAAAAGCTTACTTAAAAAAAGTCAACAATAACCTGAAACATACAAGAATTTACGCGCCAATCCCGGGCAAAATCGGGGATGTCAAAATTACGGAAGGCAACCTCGTAGGCTCAAATATGGGTTCACTGGCAACAATAGTAAGGGTTGACCCTATTTACGTAATATACAATATAGCTGCTGATGAGTTTGTAAAACTCCGGCTTCAACTTGAAAAAGAAAACAAAAAAATGGATAACTGCAAGGTTAAACTGGAATTTCCGGATGGAACCCCTTATCCTGTCCAGGGAATACAAGATTTTTATGATAACAGGATAGACCAGACAACCGGAACAATAAAAGTCCGGGCAACTTTCAGGAATCCTAAAGGTATTCTTTTGCCGGGAAAACTTGTTAACGTAATAGTCTATGAAAATAAAGGCGATGTAAAAACCGTTATTCCGCAGGCGGCAGTGCTTGAAGACCCCCAGGGTAAATATGTTTATATTGTGGATAAAGAAAATAAGGCTCAGCAAAAAAGAATTAAGCTGGGTAAGGAAACAGGCAGGTATTTTGTAGTGAAAGAAGGTCTCAAGCCCGATGAAGAGATAATCTTAAACGGCATCCAGAAAATAATGATGCCCGGAATGCCGGTTATGACAGCTCCCGCAGAAGGCGAGGCTTCAACGGAAGAGAAACAGGCCAAAGAATCATCCCGGAGGGAAAAAGCTGATGTTCAGTAATTTTTTCATAAACCGTCCCCGTTTTGCTATAGTTTTATCTTTAATCATAGTTATAGTAGGAGTCATAGCGTTTAAATTTCTTCCTATTGAGAGATATCCTATAATAACTCCCCCGCAGATTGTTGTAAGGGCAGCATATCCGGGAGCTAACGCAGAAGTCGTGGAAAAGACCATTGCTGCACCGGTTGAAACAGAAATCAACGGCGTGGAAGATATGATTTATATGCAATCCACCTGTTCTGACGGCAGTTATGAACTTAATGTGTATTTTAAAGTCGGATCTGACACTGATATGGCGATGATTCGGGTGCAGAACCGGTTAAATCTTGCTACTCCCAAGCTTCCCCAGGAGGTAAGAGACCAGGGACTTGTTGTCAGGGAAAGAACAGGCGGGCATGGGATTTTTATTTTCACGCTGAATTCGCCTGATAATTCCTATGATGAAGTTTACCTGGATAATTACGCAAATATATATATAGGCGATGAACTGGCAAGGGTTCCGGGAGTTGGCGAGGTTGCCACATTTGGGGACAGGTCTTATTCAATGAGAATCTGGCTTAACCCCAGGAAAATGGCAAATCTTGGCATTACTACAACAGAAACCATAGAGGCTATAAAATCACAGAATATTGAAATTCCAACAGGCAGTGTAGGCGCTTACCCGGTGGATTCCGACCAGCAGTTTCAATACACCGTAAGAACCCGCGGCAGGTTTATAAATGTGCCGGAGTTTGAAAATATCATTGTCCGTTCAAATAGTGATGGCTCATCCGTAAAAATAAAGGATATAGCAAAAGTAAGCCTTGGAGCTAAGAATTACGGGGTATTTTCACGAATTAACGGGGCAAATGCTATAGGTATGTCCGTCAACCAGCTTGCTGACGCGAACCTCATAGAAGTCGTGGGAAACGTAAAGGAAAAACTCGAGGAAATTAAAAAGCGCCTGCCGGAGGGTATACAGGTTGACATAGTCTATGACGCAGCCGAATATGTTGATGAGTCAATGAATGAAGTGTTCACTACCCTGTTTTTGGCTCTGTTCCTGGTAACAGCCGTTATATTCATCTTTTTGCAGAACACAAGGGCAACGTTTATCCCGGCGCTTGCAATCCCTGTTTCTGTTATAGGGACATTTGCCTTTCTTAAGATATTTGGTTTTTCAATAAACACATTTACGCTGTTCGGGCTGGCTCTGGCGATTGGTATTGTTGTAGATGACGCTATCGTTGTTATTGAAAACGTCCAGCGTTACCTGGGTCAGGGATTAGACCCAAAAGAAGCCGCTTTCAGGACAATGAAAGATGTAAGCGGGGCAGTTATTGCAACTACGCTTGTTTTGCTGGCTGTTTTTATTCCCGTCGCACTTTTACCGGGAATTACCGGCAAAATGTACAAGCAGTTTTCAGTAACCATTGCAATTGCAGTTTCAATTTCCTCGCTTGTTGCGCTGACGCTGACTCCTGCGCTTTGCTCAACCATGTTAAAGGTTAAAACAGGCAAAAAAGTCCGGATTGACCGCTGGGCATGGTTTAATAATGCCTTTGACGCCTTTAAGGAAAGTTATTTAAAAGTCGCAACCTTTTTCATACACAGGTCAAAAATAACCTTAATGGTACTGGCAGGACTGATATTGGGGGTTGTTGGAATGTTCTCCGTAATTCCCACAGGTTTTTTGCCCTCAGAAGACCAGGGATTCATTCTCTGCCACGTACAATTGCCTGAAGGCGCCTCACTTGTGCGGACAAACGAGGTAGTTAAAAAAGTTGAAAAAATAGTCAGGAATACCCCTGAAATTAATAAAGTAGTTGCTGTACCGGGCTTTAGCGGTTCAAACACAGCGATAGTATTCTGCGATATGAAAAAATGGGGTGAGCGTCCCGGCAAGGAACAGTCAGTTCATGCGGTAATAGGACGCCTTCAAAGGCAGTTCTTTATGATAACCGAAGCGCAGATTTTTGCTTTTATACCGCCTTCTATCCCGGGGCTGGGTATGTTCGGAGGTTTTGAATTCGAGCTTCAGGACAGGGGTGATAATTCACCGCAGTATCTTGCGCAGAATGCCTGGAAACTCATAGGCGCAGCCAACCAGAACCCTAAACTGGAACGGGTGTTCACAATGTTCCAGGCAAACACACCACAGCTGAACATTAGTATAGATAGGGAAAAAGCCCTTGCACAGGGAGTTAATATCAGGGATATCCTGCAAACAGTGGGTACACAGTTTGGTTCTACTTATATAAATGATTTTAATAAGTTAGGACGTATATTCCAGGTGCGAGTACAGGCAGATTCTAAATATAGAGATAACATATCAGATATTACCGATTTGTATGTAAGAAACAGCAGGGGAGAAATGGTTCCGCTAAGCACTTTTGTAACCATAAACTCAACTGTAGGACCTCAAAGCCTCAGCAGGTTTAACCTGTTCAGGTCAGTGACCATAAACGGGAGCGCAATAATGGGGGTCAGCTCAGGTGAGGCAATCGAGACAATGAAAGATATAGCGGAGAAACTGCTTCCCAGGGATATGTCCTATGAATGGTCAGGAACCACCAGGCAGGAAGTCGAGGCAAGCGGTCAGACAATGTATATTTTGCTTCTTGCGCTGGTATTTGTCTATCTTTTCCTGGTTGCCCTGTTTGAAAGCTGGACGCTTCCGTTTGGAGTTATACTTATAGCGCCGGTTGCAGTTGTTGGAGCTCTAATTGCCCAGATGATATCCGGGTTAAGCCTTGACTTGTACTGCCAGATCGGTCTTGTAATGCTGGTCGGGATGGCAACGAAACATGCCATTTTGATTATTGAATTTGCAAGAACCCAGAGGGAAGAAAACGGATTAAGCCCTATGGATGCTGCTATAACAGCTGCAAAACTGAGGTTCAGGGCAGTTTCAATGACGGTTTTAACCTTTGTGCTTAGTGTAATCCCTCTGGTTATAGCTACCGGGGCAGGGGCAGAAGCCAGGCATTCCATTGGTATAACCGTTTTTGGGGGAATGATAGCTTCAGCAGTTATTGGTACGGTCTTTGTACCTGCTTTTTACATAATTATTGAAAACACTAAGGATAATTTCAGAAAACAAAGAGAAAAAGCCGCGGATAGTAATATTCCCGATCGAGAAGAGGCATTGAGTTATGAAAAATAAATTACTGATATTGACGTTAATTACAGCGTTTATGATACAGGGCCTACCTTTGCAGGCAAAAGAGGCTGAAGTTGAGAATAAAAATGAAGCTAAAATTGAAGCCGGTGAAAGCGCAAAAGAAAACGAGGAAGAGGATATTGATGAAATCAGCAAGGTTATTAAAAGCGGAATAGAAGAAAACCAATATTTAGCGCTTGATAAGTGTTTGAAAATAGCCATTGCCAATAATCCTACAATAAGAGCGGCTATAAGCAATACCGAAGTGTTTAAAAACCGGGTTGGCAAGGCAAGAGCAGAATATTTCCCGAAATTCGACATATCAAATGGCTATTCTCTTGATAACCAGTCAGCATTTATGAGCATATTTGACCTGGATGTAAACTCCTTTGAAATATTTAATATCGGGATTTCGCAGCTGATATTTGACTTTGGCAAGACCGGCACTGCAATCGACATTCAAAAAACCCACCTGAGCGCTGAAAAAGCTGAGCTCAGGGCAACCATAAACAATATTGCGTTTAATGTTAAACAGGCATATTTTGCCCTGCTTCTGGCGTTTCATACACAGGACGTTATAAAGGAATCCGTAGAGCAGTATGAACAGCTTCTGGCGCAGGCAAAAGCGTTTTATGAGGTCGGCTCAAAGCCAAAAATCGACGTACTCACAGCAGAAGTTAACCTTAGCAATGCAAAGCTGGATCTTATAAGAGCAAAAAACCGGGTTGAGGTGGCTTTTGCAAGTTTAAACAATACAATGGGCTTGCCGGAATCACCTGTATACCGTTTAAAAGATAAATTACGCTATTTAGAGGAAGTTTTTGAATTTAAAGAGATGATTCAAACCGCATATGATAACAGGCCGGATTTCAAGTCAGCCGTACTGAAAGTAGAGGCGTCCGAGAAAGAGGTTAAGCTGGCTAAAAAGGATTATTTCCCAACTATAAAAGGAGGAGCCGGTTTTAACCTGACTGCTTTTGATACTGACCTGGATTCTAACATAGATGAAGGCTGGAGAGCCGGAGTTAACCTTGATTTACCCATCCTGAACCCTTACCTGACCCATAAAAAAATCAATGAGGCAAAAGCTGCCTATGAAAAAGAGACTTCTGACGCTGAATCCCTGAAAAATGATCTTTATTTTCAAGTAAAGCAGGCGTATACAGATTTTGTTGAAGCCAAAAACAGCGTTCCCGCTTCAGAAGTAGCTTTAACCCAGGCAGAGGAAAATTATAATCTTGCAAAAGGCAGGTATGAAGTCGGGGTTGGGGATCCTATCGAGCTTAAGGACGCAGAGCTGACTTACAGGAGCGCTAAGCTTGCTTATTATGAAGCTCTCTACGACTATAATGTGGCGCTGGCAAAGATAGAAAACGTAACCGGCACAGGTGTTAATGAGGTAAAAAATTAAAACTTGCGAAAAGTTCAATTTTATTGACTTATCTAACTTTTCTGGCAACTCTGAGCTCATACCCTAAAATATCCAGTATTAACTTATATTCGCTAACTCGCAGAGTATCTCTTTTAAGTTTATGGGACAAGCTTGCCTGAGTATAGTGCTTACCGGTTATTTTGGCCATTTCTGCTGCAATTTCTGTAATTGTATATTTTTCTTTTAACAAAAGAATCTTAATTTCTTCCTTTATGTCCATTTTTACCTGTTTAGTAGATTTTTACATAACTATATTGACAGATAAAGCTAAATTGTTTAAACTATCTACCATAAAAGGTAGCTAGCTAAGTAATAAGGCAGATAAATAAAAATAACTTAACAAAAGGAATAAAAAAATGAAACCTTGTGAAGAATGCCAAAAAATCCATGAGTTACGGGAACTTGAGCTAGAAACGGGCTCATTAATCGATGTTCTGGAATGTGCGCTGAAATATGATGAACTTGAAAATCTTCAGAGCATAAAAAACATTTATTTAGTAGAAATTATCAAGGAAAAATTTAAAAAAATGAGCGCTATTATTCGGGAAATGTAATTTTAATTACTTTTTCTGTGGTTTTGAAATGCATTTTTGCCACGCTGGAAAGTTTTTCAGCCCCGTATTTGCTCACAAACAGCTTTGCCTGTTTGATAACTTCTTCTGATGCGCCTTTAGAAAATTTTATGCCATATTCATCGGACATTTTTTGCATTCTTCTGACAAACTCATCCCTGGCGATAATCGAAGCGGCAGCAACAGCAATGTCATCCTCTGCTTTCGTCCTTTGCTCGAGGTTTATGTTTTTCCCGTTTTTTAAAAGAGCGTTTTTTATAAGGCTTTCATTGCCGAATTTATCCGATAAAGCATTGTTACAGGGCTTTTTTTTAAGAATATTTTCAATTGATCTTGCATGCCCCCAGGCGAGAAGGTTATTTAAATTTCCGATTTTTTTGTAAAGTTCATTATATTTTGCCGGGTTTATGGTAACTATTGAAAATACGGCGTTATTTTTTATTTCCGGCGCTATTTTCCTGATTAACGGGTCACTTAGTTTTTTACTATCCTGAATGCCCAGTTTTGATAACTTTTCAAGGTTTTTACTTTCTGCCAGGACTCCTGCAATTACCAGGGGCCCAAAGTAATCTCCCTTACCGGATTCATCTGTCCCTATCCAGCTGGAATAAGGAGAATTTTGAGAAACATTACTTTTCGGCTTGTCTTGCGGCTGAAAAGAAGGATTTATAAATCTTGCGATAAATTCATCAGCGTTTTTCCCCTGAACGAGTACTTTACCGCTTTTATATAAAGTTACCGTAATCTCTTTATTCTGCGCTCTCCAGAGTGTATGCTCGGCCTGTTTAAAACTAAACCCCTGGGCCTCAAGGCAGTTTTTTAAGGCTTCCTTTTTAGAGAGGTCAAATTTTAAACTACAGGAATTTGCCATTGAATTTTATTATTTATCCAACAAGACCGCCGTCGTCAGACTCGCTGGACTTTACCATAATCGCATGCTGAACCGGCTTTTCCCTTTTAAAGGAAGAATTGTAGACTACTTCGTCTTCATAACCGAACTCATCTTGCTGCGGTCTTTGAGCCTGCTCGTCAATAAGCTTTTTGGCGAGGTCAGAAATTTCATATACCAGTTGGTATTTGTTTTCGGTTTTTTCATTTAAATCCAGTGCAATTTTTATTATTTGATCCATTGTCTTCCTCTTTTTATATTTTTTTAAATAGATTATTAATTATATTACGTTAAATTTTCCTTATCAATTCCCAAATCGCAAATTAATTGTTTTCAAGTCCGTATTCAACGCCTTTAATTATACCAATCCTGTTAAAAGGCCAGAACCTGAAGAAGGCTTTTCCCACAACGCGTTCCCTGGGCAAAGAACCCCAATACCTGCTGTCAGTGCTGTCATTCCTGTTATCTCCCATCATATAGTATTTACCCTCAGGAACAGTATAAGGCCCACAGAGCATAGTTGAGTCGCATTCCCCGAAGAAAACCGATTTTTTATAAGGTTCTTCCAGGAGTTCTCCATTGATATATACGCCTTCCTTGGGTATAACCTCAATTGTATCTCCGGGAAGGCCTATAATTCTCTTTATATAAGCATCATCCGTACTGAAAAAGCCGATCATCCTGCTGAATTTTCCCCATAAAGTCGGGTCAAGCACATGGTGCGGCGGGTAAAAGACTATTATATCACCTCGTTTGGGTTCTGAAAAACGATATGAAATTTTCTCGATTATAAGATTATCGCCTATTTGCAGTGTTGATTCCATGGAACTGGAGGGTATCCATCGGGGTTCTCCTATCAGTGAGCGTATTGTCACTACCAAAACAAACACTATCAGTAAAGTTTCAACGGTTTCTTTTATGAATACCTTTATTTTATCTTTGTTTACAGGCATTTTTAGCAGTTTTTTTATTTTTTCCATCATTGTTTTATACCCCTAAAAAACAAGTTAAGATGTTCTCTCGACTGTATACCAGGATAAATCGATTAAAGCCTGTTTATAGCAATTATCCTCAATTACATCAAGGCTATTTACGGCTTTCTGAATATAATTTTTAGCCATAAGCCGGGCTTTGTTTATGCCGTTTGATCCTAAAACCAGTTTTAAAGCTTTTTTATGATCTTTTTCCTTTTTAAACCGGGTTTCTATGAGCTTTCTCAAGGTAAAATCCCCTTTTTCCTCGTATTCCTGAACCGCAAATATAACCGGTGCGGTAATAATACCATTTTTCAGGTCATTTTCGGCGGGTTTACCTATCTGGCTAAAAGTCCCGCTAAAGTTCAGGATATCATCAATTACCTGAAAAGCTATCCCGAAATCCAGGGAATAACACCGGGCTGAATTTATCATAAGGTTATTGCTGTTTGGAGTAATCGCCGCGGCGCATTCGGTTCCCGCCATAAAAAGTCTCGCTGTTTTTCTTTCAGACTTGTTTATGTAATCTTCCATGCTAATTATCTTATAGTCCTGGTTTTTCTGGAGGATTTCCCCTACGCAAAGCTCGTTTAAAGTCTTTGAGAACATTTCCACGGCCAAAAGGTTTATGGAGGTGAGCTTGTTTAACGCCATGGAAAGCACGTAATCTCCTGTAATGATAGCTGTTTTCGCCCCCCATTTCTTGTTAAGGGTCAGGGTTCCCCGCCTGGTTTCGGAATTGTCTATAACATCGTCGTGGATCAAGGATGCCGTATGGATCATTTCCACTGCCAGCGCAAGTTCGAAGTTATTAGTCGGAAGATAACCCCGGTTAATAGCTTTTGAAAACAACATAACTATAACCGGTCTTAATCTTTTGCCACCGGAGCGGAAAAAATACCTGATCATTTTGTCCAGGTCAGGACTTTCGCTCTTTAAATTTTCGGTCAAATTGTCTTCCAGCAGAAAAAGTTCTTTTTCTATCGGTTTAATAATTTGATCCAGCTTTTTTGCGTATTTCGGTAGTTTTTCAGTAATTATATTGAGCATTTCGTTTTAAACATTATTGGTTTTTGTAAAATGGGCGAGGTGAGATTCGAACTCACACAGGGGTTTCCTACTAGTTCCTAAGACTAGCGCGTCTACCATTTCGCCACTCGCCCTGATTTTAAGTTTTGCCTACATTATAAAATAAAAAATATTTTTAGTAGTGGTTTTATTTTTTGAGGAATTTTTACGCAGAGGACTTATTGAGCCGGAGAGTAGCTAAAATTGTTTACTGTAAGCTTTTTTCCATCTTATTTTTGATAAAGACGCCATATTGCTTATCAACCTGTTTAATATGTTCAAGCAGCCATTTAAGAGTCATTTCAAGCATCTTGCTTACCGCATAGCTGCTTAAGCCTCTTTGGCTGTAATATTCCTGCTTATAAGCAATTATTTTTGCGTAAAATTCCCTATGTAAAGCGGCATGGTTTTGATAATCGGGAAAACCATACTTTAGCATATAATGCTCTTCAGCCGCAAAGTGCTCTTCAACGTATTTTTCAAGGAATTCAAGAATTTCCGGCGCCGCCTGTTTTCCTGAACCTGCCTGGTAAGCCCTGGCAAATTTAGTAATCTGCAAAAAAAGATTTTTATGCTGATTATCAAGCTCTTCAATACCCAGGTTTAACTGATCATCCCAGCTATTCATACTCACCCTCCATTTAGGTTTTTATGGTATTTTTTCAGCAGTTCTTACTGCTTATCCGTAGCTTATTTTAGCATATTGGAAAAAAAATAACTTTATCCGGAATTTTTCAGTTTATGATAACCTTAAAAATATCTATTTAATTTCAGTCGTCAATTAGCCAAAAGCAAGTATATGACTATGCAATTAGCGACTCGAGTTATTTTAATAATAAGCAGGAGGGATAAGATGAAATTGCAGGAAGATTTTTCCGGTTTAAAACAGTCTTATCTGGAATTTGAAGAAAACCGGCTGAGTAAATACGCTGCAAAAAGCTCGAAAAGCCGCGGCAGAAAAAAACAAGAAACCTCCTGTCCTATAAGAAATGAATTTCAAAGGGATAGGGATAGGATTCTTCACAGCAAGGCTTTCAGGCGTTTAAAGCATAAAACGCAGGTTTTTTTATCGACCCTGGGAGATCATTACCGTACGAGAATGACCCACACCCTTGAAGTTTCCCAGATTGCAAGGACGATCGCTCGCGGGCTCAGGCTTAATGAAGACTTAACCGAGGCAATAGCGCTGGGACATGACCTTGGTCACACTCCGTTCGGGCATTCCGGCGAAAAAGTCCTGAATAATCTTTTTCATGAGGGATTTGAGCATAATAAACAAAGCCTGAGAGTTGTAGATGTACTTGAAAACCTTAACCTTACCGAGGAAACAAGGGACGGAATACTAAATCATACAGGAAAAACTACTCCTTTTACCCTGGAAGGGCAAATCGTGAAAATCGCCGATAGAATTGCCTACTTAAATCACGATATTGACGATTCTATAAGAGCAGGAATTATATCTGAAAGTGATCTTCCCGACGAAGCCATTGAAATCTTAGGCAATAGCAAAAGCAGCAGGATTACTTTCATAGTAAAAGACATAATTATTTATAGTGAAGATAGTATAAAAATGTCCAATGATTGCGATAAGGCAATGAACAGCGTTTTAAGAAGCTGGATGTTTGAAAATGTATATGAAAATCCCTCTGTAGAAGCAGAAAAAGATAAGGCAAAAGATATTATCCAGGTACTTTTCGGATTTTACTTAAATAATATTGACAAAATTAAGGATGAAGATATTAAAAAAGCGGGAGCAACAAAAGAAAGGGCTGTCGTGGACTATATAGCCGGCATGACGGACAGGTTCGCAATCTCTGATTATATGGACAGGTTTGTGCCGAGTTTCTGGAACAAATTGTAAACTTTTTTATTAAAATTTTTCCTTTAAAGATAAATATGTTACCTTTAAAAATATGTATTTTCAAAACATAAAGACTTTATGAAAGGATATATACGTGGAAGTAAAAGATAATGTCAGGGATATGATTGAACAATATAGGATATACATTGAAGAAAAGGAAAAATTTATAGACAGGACCTTTTCAACCAATAAGTTTTTTCTTGTTTTTTGCACGGCTTTATTTACGCTTATATTTTTTTCCACTGAACACACTACCAGCTCATACGGGTTAACGCTTGACATTCTCTTGGCTTTAATAGGGATTATTACCTGTCTTCTGTGGCTAAATAACGTAAATGTTTATGATGTTATAATCTCCATAAAATTAAAAAAAGTAATTGATAAATTGGAAGAAGTTTTGCCCCTACAACCGCATTTACTAGAAAAGAAAGAATTTGAAGAATATAGAAAAACAAAAGGAAAATTCAATTTAATGAAGCTATCATATACGGGAAGTCAAAAAACCATGATAATTGGAATGTTAGCTGCATTTGTAATGATAACCATTTTGAACGTTGCTCCCAAGTATTTTAATTATATTATGCAAACTATACTTACAAACTAAACTTAAAATCTTATCCCGGTCTGAATCGGTTTTTTAATTAAAAGTCGGAATTTTTAACAAAAAGATCATAAAAATACCAAATATAAAGATTTATTAACTATGATAATTACCTAAAAAAACAGGAGATTTTCAGATTTTGATAAAAATTTACAAATATTAAGTGTACAAAAGGCGTTAATTTTTTTTTAGCGTACTTAATATAATTGTGAACTTTAAAATAAGGGGATATGAAAATAAAAGGGTATGGAAAAAAACTCCCGGGAAAAAATAAACTCCGATAATGCGGTAGAAGAAATAAAAAGCCGTCTTGATATTATAGATACGGTATCAGAGCATGTTGTATTGAAAAAGTCCGGGAGGAACTACTGGGGACTTTGTCCGTTCCATAAGGAAAAAACCCCGTCTTTTTCCGTCAATCCTGAAAAAGGCATTTTTAAGTGCTTTGGCTGCGGCGCCGGCGGGGATTCCCTTTCTTTCATGATGAAAGTAAACAATGCTTCTTTCTGGGAAACAATAGTCATGCTTGCCCAAAAGTTCGGTATAGAACTGCCGCAGGCCGGGGTTTCCCGGGAAAAAACCGAAATTAAAAAGCAAATAACTGATCTAAACAAAAAAGCCGTTGATTACTATGAAAAAACACTTCTGGAAAGCCAGGAGGCTTCCCAGGCAAGGGAATACCTGTCTAAAAGAGGCATAAGCAAAGAAATTATCGAAAAATTTCATCTCGGGTTTGCGCCAAACAGTTTTGACAGCCTGATAAAACATTTAAAAGAAAAAAATGAAGTTTTGCTTAACGCCGGGCTGGTTTCAGAAAAATCCAGCGGCAGCGGCTATATCGACAGGTTTAGAAACAGGATTATGATACCAATTCAAAATGAAAAAGGCGAGTTTATAGCCTTTGGAGCAAGAGCAGTACTGGATTCTCAACAACCTAAGTATTTAAATTCTCCTGATACACCGGTTTTTAATAAAAGCCGAAGCCTTTTTGCCGTACACCAGGCAAAAGATGCAATAAAAGAACAGGACAGCGTGATATTGATGGAAGGGTATTTTGACGTTATAACAGCTCATGCCCATGGGTTAACCAATGTTGTAGCCACTCTGGGAACTGCTTTAACCGAACAGCATGTGAGGATTATCTCAAAATATTCAGACTCCAGAAAAATATATCTTGCGTTTGACGCTGATGATGCGGGAATTACCGCTACAAACCGGGGAGCTGAAGTTATAAAGTCTGTTTTCTCAAGTTTAGGGGAGGTAAGACATTTTGATGAAAGCTTTACTGATTTTTCAATTAATAAGGACAGAACAGCTTGTGAAATAAGGGTTATAGCAACCAATACCGGTAAAGACCCTGATGAATTCTTAAGAGGGGAGGGAGTTGACGCATACAAAAATTTAGTGGAAAAAGCGCCGCTTCTGATTGATTATCAGATTAACAGGCTAATCGGCATGAAGGATAATGCGGTTTCCCCGCAGGAAAAAGCTGGTTTAAGCAGGGAGATTATTCCGTTATTATCAGAAATTAACAATTCAATAATCCGAAACGAATATGTAAGGTTAGTAGCTGAAAAATTGGGTGTAGATGAGGAATCACTGAATATTGAAGTCAGAAAAAATTTACAAAAAGTTACGCTAACAGAAGAAAAAAAAGGATATGTATTACAAGCTCAAAACAAAGATTCCAGGTGTATTTTAGTCCAAAAAAACCTGCTGGGTTTATACTTTTTAAATAATGAAAAAATCACACCTTTGTGTATTAATGATTATTTAAAGGATGTTAATTTCCCAGATCCTGAATTAAAGTTGATAAAAGGCAGTATAGATAGACTCATTGAAGAAATCAGCGATCCTGATGAACTTTTCAGGGAACTTCTTACAGAGCTGTCAGAGAATGAGGACGCAAAAGCGAAATTAACAGACCTGATATATTCTCTTGAGGATAAAAAATATCTGAGTTTTGAGTTAATAGATCAATATATAAAAGACCATATTAATTACTTAAAGACATATGAGATGACAGAAATCCATAAAAAATTAAGAAATGATTATTATGAGAACAACAAAGATGATGTTTCATCGGCTCGGCACCAGCAAAAAGTAAGGGAATTTATCCGTCAAAAACGCTCGGGCTTAAAAGTAGTGACAGAATAAAAATCTAATGAGGGTATTTTAAAAATGATGGACAAAAATCAAAACAAGAAAAATAATACAACTATAGATGAGATACTTGTTACAGATGATGATACGGATGATAGCCAGATAGGCAGCCTGTTTACAGGCGGGTCTGTAGGGCTTATGGAAACTGAAGGACCTGAACTGGAAGATAAAGACATGAGCGACGATGCTGAAGAAATGGATCTTACCCCCCCAAAGGGAGTGCCTTTAGATGATCCGGTAAGGATGTATTTAAGGGAAATCGGCAGAATCCAGCTTTTAACGGCAGATGAGGAAATCGAACTTGCAAGGAAAATTACGGGCGGCGGAAAAGTCGGCCAGATTGCAAAACGCAAGCTTGTACAGGCTAACCTGAGACTCGTTGTAAGTATCGCCAAAAAATACGTAGGAAGGGGCATGCTCTTTCTTGACCTTATCCAGGAAGGCAACCTCGGACTTATAAGAGCCGCTGAAAAATTTGACCATGAAAGAGGTTATAAGTTCAGCACATATGCGACCTGGTGGATAAGGCAGGCAATTACCAGGGCTATTGCAGACCAGGCAAGGACAATCAGAATCCCCGTGCATATGGTTGAGACAATCAACAAGCTAAAGAAAATCACCAGAAAACTGGCCCAGGATTTAAGCCGTAAACCCAAAGAGGAAGAAATTGCTGAAGTAATGGGCATTACCCTTACCAAGCTAAGAGAAATCATAAAAGTAGCCCAGGAACCGCTTTCTCTTGAAACTCCCATTGGAAAAGAAGAAGACAGCAGGCTCGGCGACTTTATAGAAGACAAGGAAGCTGATGCCCCGGTAATGACAGTAGCCCATGAGCTTCTCAGGGAAGATCTTACGGAAGTTTTAAGAAGTCTTTCCCCCCGTGAAAGGGATGTTTTAAGACTAAGATTCGGCATGGACGACGGAAGACAGAGAACCCTTGAGGAAGTCGGCCAGTTATTCGGAGTTACAAGAGAGAGGATCAGGCAGATTGAGGCCAAAGCATTAAGAAAACTTCGTCACCCGAACAGAAGCAAAAAATTAAAGGAATACGTAGAATCAACATAAAGATTAAAACTTATACTTGTAAAGAAAACCCGCATTTGCTAATAATAAATGCGGGTTTTCTTACAAACGGTTTGCTTAACAAAATTCTATTTAGCCCGGGTTCTGATATAATTAGGATGTGGTAAGTTTATCGGGTAATAATAATAATAATTCAAAAGAAGGAAGAGCTACCGGTCGAAAAATTGATATAGTGTTACTAAGTCAGCCCGGTAAAATTTTTAAAACATAATAAAAAAAGTCTGGAGTAAAAAATATGGTAAAACCCTCACAACCAAAAGGAATAAAACCTAAAGCAGAGATATCAGAAGAAGTTACCGCATCGTCACCAGCCCCTTCAGGGTTTTCAGGCGAAAAATTTATAATTTTGAATGCCATAGTTACATTGCTTATCTGCGCTTTGTTTATTGGAGGCAATTTTTTCACGGTAAGCGCAGTTATCGATTCAAAACTTAAACACCTGCCCTCACTTACTGCTCATGAAGGAGAAGATGAGCATGAAGACCTGTCTAACCAAAGAGGTATAATCCTTGACCTTGGGGAATTTATATTAAACTTGAATAATCCGAGCGCAAAAAGATATCTTAAGGTAAATGTAGCTTTGGAATTGACAAGAGCACCGCATGACCCGCCGCTTCATGCGGAAGCTGACAGCGGAGGTCATGGAGGTCATGGAAAAAAACCCGCTGATCCCCTTGAGATAATAGAAGCGGAAATGAGCCAGTACAAACCCGCAATCAGGGATTCAATAATTACGGTGATGTCTTCAAAAACAGCCGAGGAATTATCAAGTCTTGCGGGTAAGGAACTTGCCAAAGAACAGATCAAAGAAGCTATAGACCCTATCTTTGCCGGAGAAAGAGAAGTAAAAAGGGTAAGTTTCGGATCATTTATTATTCAGTAAAAAACAGTGTTGGATTTGATAAAAAATCCTGCAGTGAGGTAAAAATGTCAGAATCAGATGGTCTGTCCCAAAATGAAATAGATAATCTGTTGTCATCTCTTACATCAACCCTGGAAGAAAGTGAAACAGAGAAAACTTATGCTTCTTCTTTTCTTGAAAATATGGATGAAGACAAGAAGGGCTATAAGCTGTACAATTTTAGGCGCCCGGATAAATTTTCCAAAGACCATCTAAAAGTACTTCAAGACATTCATAAGGAATTTTCAAGGCAATTATCACTTTTATTAAGTACATATCTTCGTTTAAACCTTGAACTAGAGGTAGTATCGGTAGACCAGCTGACATACGAGGAATTTACCCGTTCCCTCCCCAGTCCTATCACGGCATGCATTTTGGAGCTTAACCCGCTTCCCGGCCAGATTGTCCTGGTAATAAGCCATGAAATCACATTCTGTATTGTAGACAGGATGCTCGGCGGTCCGGGAACAGGGGATCCAAAACCCAGGGAACTTACTGATATAGAAGAAGCCCTTATAAGAAGGGTTTTTGAAAAAATGGCCAAAACACTGGAAACCGCCTGGAAGGGTATTTTCCCGGTACGCAGTTCTGTTGTGGGTGTTGATAATAATGCGGTATTGCCCCAGCTGGCAAGCCCCGGGGAAATTACCGCCCTTACCACTTTAGAGCTTCAGGTAGCGGAAGCCCAGTCAGGTCTTTTAAGCCTGTGTTTTCCTTACCCTGTCCTGGAAACCGTCCTGGAACAGCTTAGTACACAGCAAATGTTTCGCTCAAAAGGCCTTGCCTCATCTCCTGACGATAAAAAAAATATTTTGGAGCGGCTCGGCACATCTACTATTGACGTTGATGTAGTTCTGGGAAAAACAAATATAACCGTGGAAGATTTTCTGGACCTGCGGGTAGGTGACGTGTTAAGACTGGATAATTCGATAAAGGACAATCTTATAGTTAATGTCAATAAAAAACCGAAATTCCTTGCCCGGCCGGGTACAAAGAAAAGTAAATTTGCGGTGACAATTACCGGTGAAGTTGAAAATATTGAAAAGTTTTAAAAAATAACGGAGTATAAAAGACTATGACAGATAAAAACCAGGAAGATACAGAAAAAAAAGCAGCTCAGCCATCAGAGGAAAACATTTCTGAAGACTTGCAGGAAATTTCAGGAGAAGGGAACGCGGTTTTAAACGCTGAAGAACTTGATACCCTTGGAGAAATAGGCAATATTTTTATGGGTTCAGCCTCAACAACTCTTTCTACCCTTTTAAACCAGAAAGTTCAAATTACCACGCCCGAAGTTGATGTTTTAGATACCATTACAAAGATACCTG
The DNA here is from genome assembly GCA_028281965.1 of Candidatus Gastranaerophilales bacterium. Classification (GTDB taxonomy): domain Bacteria; phylum Cyanobacteriota; class Vampirovibrionia; order Gastranaerophilales; family UBA9971; genus JANQEB01. The sequence continues at coordinate 6,065 of JANQIY010000398.1, read as the reverse complement.
AAATAAATAAACCCAGTCTTGTTGTGGAAATCAACTATACAGAAGGTCTTAACGGCAACGTCATGCTTGTTATCGGACAAAAAGAAGCTGCTATCATATCTGATCTTATGATGGGAGGGTCCGGAGCCCCTTCCAGTCCCGAACTGGACGAAATAAAAGTCAGCGCCGTGCAGGAAGCAATGAACCAGATGGTAGGCAATGCTTCCACGGTATTATCGTCTATGTTTAATATGTCCATAAACATAAGCCCGCCGGATGTCAGACTTTCCGATAACGATCCGGGTTTACCCGTAAAAGACATTGTTGCGTTAAAATTTAATTTTAAAATCGGGGATATAGTTGAAAGCGACCTTTATCAGTTTATACAGATAAACGCCGCTAAAACGCAAGTAGAAAAGATTATTGCAGTAACAAAAGGAATGACCGAGACTATTGCAAATAATATTTCTCCTCAGTCAATAATGGATGACCTTGTAAAGCAGGGAATGGATTCATTTCAACAGCAAAGCGATGCCCCAAATTCTGGAAATGCTTTTTCAGAAGGCCAACAGGCTAATCAGAACCAGGTTACGGTTCAGCCGGTGCAGTTTGCATCATTTGACAATTCCTCTGAAATGCTGGGTAAGGCAAATCAGAACCTTAACCTGGTAATGGACGTTAATCTCGGCTTAACCGTGGAACTTGGCAAGGCAGAGTTGCCTATAAAAAACGTTTTGGAGCTTACAAGGGGCTCTATAATTGAGCTGGATAAAGTTGCGGGCGAGCCTGTGGAATTGTACGCCAACGGAAAATTAATAGCCAAGGGAGAAGTTGTCGTAATTGAGGATAATTTCGGGCTGAGGATTACCAGCATTGTCAGTCCTGAGCAAAGAATAAAACACCTGTAATAAGAAGGACAGTGGAAAAAATTCTTAACCGAGTCCCTGGTATCTGATTGCTTGAATTTATATTTTTAATCAACTCCAATCGCCAATTAGCCAAAAGTCAGGATATGACAGAGCAACATTTGCAAAAAACCGCTTGGGATGAGTCTATGCTCCCGCAACATGAGCGAGCTACCGCGTTAGTTCTCCCGCAATACTAAGGAATAAAGAAAAAATTCTTACACATCGTGTCATGCCGCACTTACGTAAAAACTTTTTCAACCTTCCTTAAAAGAGACGGATTTTAATGTCTCTTTTTTGTCGCATAAAATATCGTGATAAAATCTGAATAAGGAACTAAGTGGGATAAAAAGCATGACTTACGATATTGCGATAATCGGAGCGGGCCCTGGAGGGTATACGGCCGCAATCAGAGCAGCACAGCTTGGAATGGCGGTTATCCTGGTTGAAAAAGACCAGCCGGGCGGGGTTTGCCTGAACAGGGGCTGTATCCCTTCAAAAGCTATTATTACAAGCGTTGACCGCTATACAGAAGCTAAAAGGTTGCATAAATTCGGGATTAAAATGGAAAATCTCAGCTATGATTATGGGGAAATTTTTCAGGAAAAGGAAAAACTTGTTAAAAAACTTGTTAAAAGTCTTTCCCAGGTAATAAAAGCCAATGGTATTGACTATATAAAAGGTGAAGCCTGCATAGAATCGAAAAACTCCCTGAAAGTCATCTCTGAAACATCTGAACAGGCAGTTGAGTTTAAAAACCTGATTATAGCAACAGGCTCAAGACCATGTTCATTGCCGAATATAAAACTTGACCATAAATTCGTATTGGACACCGACGATGTCCTGAGTATGGAAGATCTCCCTGAATCTGCGCTAATAGTTGGAAGCGGCGCTTCCGGAATTGAGTGGGCAAGGATTTTCAGCGGGCTTGAAAAGCAGGTAACGCTTGTGGAAATTGCCCCAAAACTTGCTCCAAGCCTTGATAACAGTATCTCAGAGGCTATCAGGCGGGAATTTAAGAAGAAAAAAGTCGAGGCTTACACTGCGACGTCCATAGAAGAAATCGATGCAAACAGGGTTTTACTGTCTAATGGGCAGGAATTGACTCCTGATATTGTTTTTCTAGGTGCAGGCAGGGTTCCTAATACAGAAATAAAAGGAGTTGAGCAACTTGACCCGGAAATGAACGGCAAGTTCTTTAAAGTTGACAGTAACTTAAGGACAAGTATTGATAATATTTATGCTATAGGAGACGTTAACGGGATTTTACAAGTAGCGCATGCGGCATCTCATCAGGGAGTCAGAGCTGTAGAGCATATAAAATTCGCGCAACAAGCGGATATTGACTATACCAACATTCCGTTTGTGATTTATGGACATCCGGAAATAGCTTCACTGGGATACGCCGAAGATGTTCTTATGGAAAAGGGAATCCCATATAAAAAAAGCGTTTTCCCAATGCCTGCCCTGGGCAAGACCCTTGTAGAAAGGGAAAATGAAGGATTTATAAAGGTTCTGGCTGATGAAGAGAATATCCTGGGTGTTCATATAATTTCAGGCAACGCTTCCGAACTTATACACCAGCTTGCAATAGCAAAAAGCGCCGGAATTTCTCCTGAAATATTGAGTGGAACGGTCTTTGCACATCCTACGTATTCAGAGGCCGTCTATGAAGGAATACTTGGACTTGTCGGAGACTTTTTTCACCTGCCGCCCGGGCTTAAAACGAGGATTTGAGTTATGCGGAAAAGACTTCCCGGCTGGGTCAAAAAAGATATAATTGATACTGAAAAAACCCGCACTGTAAGGAAAATCCTGAGAACTAACAGGTTAAACACAGTGTGTGACAGCGCAAGATGCCCTAACAAAAGTGAATGTTACGCTAATGATACGGCAACTTTTATGGTTCTGGGTAAAAACTGCACAAGAAACTGCAGATTTTGCGGTGTGAACTCGTTTTCCCCGGATCCGGTCAACCCGGAAGAGCCTTTTCTTGTAGCAAAAGCTGTCAGGGAACTGGTTCTGGACTATGCTGTAGTAACCTCAGTGACAAGAGATGACCTGAAAGATGGAGGGGCCAGGCATTTTGCGGAAACTATCCGGCAAATAAGAGCGTTAAACCCTGATACAAAAATCGAAGTCCTCACTCCTGATTTTAAGGGGGATAAAAAGGCGATTGATACGGTACTGGAAGCAATGCCTGACGTGTTTAACCACAATATTGAGACTGTAAAGAGGCTCTATCCAAGCGCCAGGCCGCAAGCGGATTATCAAAGGACTCTCGATTTTTTGCGGTATGTAAAAACGCAATCTGCTGATATTTTTACAAAATCAGGGTTTATGGCAGGTCTTGGTGAGACTTTTTCCGAAATACAGGAACTTTTATCAGATTTAAAAGATACAGGATTGGATATAGTAACGGTCGGGCAATACATCCAGCCTTCAAAATCAAATTTGGAAGTAAAAAAATACCTTACACCCGAGGAATTTGACAATGTAAAAGAGGAAGCCCTGAAAATCGGTATAAAATACCCGGTTGCCGCCCCGCTTGTCAGAAGTTCCTACCGGGCAGGGGAGGTTTTTGCAAAATCCGGAATTTATACCTGTACCAAAAGGAGAATATAAAATGGATCAACCGGAATTTATATATGGCAAAAATCCTGTAGCTTCCCTTCTTGAAATAAACAGAAAAAGGGTAAATAAAATTTTTGTGGCAAAAGGGATAAAATATGATGAAAAGACCGGAAGTATTATAAAACTTGCGAAACAATATAAAATTAATGTTCAGGAAGTCCCCCGTGATAAGCTGGACAAGCTGACCCAGGGGTCTCACCAGGGAATCGCAGCTTCTGTTTCCCCTATTGAGTATAAAGATTTTGACGTTCTTTTGACAGAGTTAAAATGTAAAAATAACGCTGTTTTGGTTATCCTCGACAGGGTAGAAGACCCGAACAATCTTGGCTCAATAATCAGGACTTCAGCGGCGGCAGGAGTTGACGGGATAATCATAGCTAAAAGGCGTTCTTCACCGGTAACATCCGCAGCGGAAAAAGCAAGCGCAGGAACAGCTGAGCTTATACCTATCTCCCTGGTAAGCAACATAGCTTCTGTTGCCGAAAAATTAAAGGAAAATAACTTCTGGGTCATAGGGGCCGAAGCTAATGCAGGAAAATACTACTTTGAACAGGACTATAATATGAACTGCGCGCTGGTACTGGGTGGGGAAAACCAGGGAATAAGCACTTTGGTTAAAAAAAAGTGCGATATACTGGTCAATATACCAATGGAAAAAAATATCAATTCACTTAATGTAGCCAATTCTGCCAGCGTGATAATTTATGAATTAGTAAGGCAGAGGATTTCAAAAAAACTAACCTGAATGTTAATATTTAACTTCAACAATATGTAGAGTGAAATATTTGTTGAATACATTCTGTAAAATTTACGGGCCAAAAACCTTTCACTAAAAGAAAATTTAAAAAATTCAATCACATGCAGTATATTATTATCAAAATTTATACTAAAATAAGATAAAAGGGGAGATCATGATGAAAACGGCAAAGGAGAAAACAAAAGTTAAGGTAGCCGGAGACAAGCATAAGAATATGACAAAAAAAGAAGTTGAAGATACAAAAAACGATATTCTTGATGATTCAATTGAAATAGATGATGAGATGGATGATTCTCAGGACTTTGACATTGAAGATATTGATATAGCTGAGGAAAAACAAAATCAAAAAGAAATGGAGTTTTCCTCCACAGATGATGCTGTTAAAATCTATCTTCAACAGATAGGCAGGGTTCCCCTGTTGACAACAGAGGAAGAAATTGAACTGGCAAGGCAAATCCAGGAAGAAAACAGCAAAATCGCAAAAGAAAAGCTTGTTAACGCTAATTTAAGGCTGGTAGTAAGTATCGCCAAAAAATATATAGGTAGAGGCCTATCTTTTCTTGATTTAATCCAGGAAGGCAACATGGGGTTAATAAAAGCAGCTGAAAAATTCGACTATGAAAGAGGTTACAAGTTCAGCACCTATGCCACCTGGTGGATACAGCAGGCAATAACAAGAGGAATTGCAGACAAGTCAAGGACTATACGGCTTCCTGTACATATGATAGAAACCATCGGGAAAATCAGGAAAGCTACCTATGACCTGACTAATGAGCTTAATAGAAAACCTACCAAGGAAGAAATAGCAGAAAGAATTGAAATCCCTGTTTCAAAGCTGAGAGCGGTGATGAAATCAGCTCAGGCTACAATTAGTCTTGAAACGCCGTTGAATAAAAAAGAAGAAGCCACCAGAATCGGTGATTTTCTTATAGATAATTCATCCTCGTCGCCTGATGATAAGGTTATCCAGGAAAACCTTTTCAGCGAAATCAGAAAAGTCCTTGACCAGCTTAGTCCAAAGGAAAGGGATGTCCTGATTATGCGTTTTGGACTTGATGACGATGGAAATAAAAAAACTCTTGAAGAAATCGGTTCCAGATACGGGGTTTCCAGGGAAAGGATCAGGCAGATTGAAAACCGCGCTATAAGCAAGCTTAAAAGACTATGCAGGAATAACAGGGGCGTAAAAAGCCTCAGGAATTACCTGGGTTCTATCTAAAAAGTCTATGCTGAGAAGTAATTGCTATATTTTTCAAGGCTTTTCCCTAAATCATCCTTATAATGACAATTGGCTCTTAATCCTTTTTCTTTTCTATGATAATTTTTTCGCCTTCAATATTGACATTAACCTTGTCCAGGTCAGGATTAATTTTTAAAAGCTTCAAAAAAAGTGGTGGTATTATAATTGCTCGGCTTCTACCTACTTTTGTAAACTTTCTCTCTATCATACTTATAGCCTTTATTAATGACTTGTCTTAATTAAGACTATAGCATTGATACTAATAAAGTCTTAAATTTTGTCTAAGCCTTTACATTGTCTCTAGCTAATGATATAGTTATGTCTATATATAAAACACGAGACAAATAAATGGATAAAGAAGATTTAGCGATAGAAATATACTACGAGCTGGATATGCTCCGTCTTATGTCAGAATTATCTGAATTTGCCATAATGAACGACGCTAAAATTGATATAAGGAGTAAACAATAAAAACTTAAGTGTTTTTAAAATTTTCAAAAATTCATTCTCCCTCCACCCACCCAATTTTTTCTTTGGTCTCGCTTCCCTC
>JANQIY010000397.1 GCA_028281965.1 Candidatus Gastranaerophilales bacterium | reverse complement strand
AATTAATGCTGATACGCGATAAGTAAAAGTTGGCTAGATGCCGTGTCAAGCACGGCATGACATATCTTTTTTAATTCCAGAATTGAAAGACCCTGATAAAAATATACTGATACCAAAAATTTATATGTAGTAAAATATTTGGTAGTGGTTGAGATATTACTGATAAAAAATATAATCCTCCTTGTGTCATTCCGAGGAGCGACTGGCAGGAGCGACGCAGGGAATCTGTCCAACCTGGTATAAAACTATTATTGTTATCCGGCCAGATTGCCGCGTCGGACTTCGTCCTACTCGCAATGACATTAAGTATCAGTCATTATTAGACTACTGCTAAATATTTTTACGGTAGGTTAAAAAACAAATTTTAAGAGGAAATGAGCAGGCTTTTACAGGTATTTTCCAGGTATGAACCGGCGGGAGACCAGCCAAACGCAATAAAGTTATTGTCAGAAGGGATTTTCCAGGGCCAGGAAAAACAGACGCTTCTGGGGGTAACGGGCTCAGGAAAAACTTACACCATGGCGCACGTTATCCAGCGCGCGCAAAGACCGGCGTTGATAATTGCCCATAATAAAACCCTTGCAGCGCAGCTTTATAACGAAATGAAAGAGCTGCTTCCCAATAATGCCGTGGAATACTTTATCAGCTACTATGATTACTACCAGCCGGAAGCGTACATTCCCAGGACCGACACCTATATCGAAAAAACGGCGAATATTAATGACGAAATTGACAGAATGCGTCACAGCACTACAAGGAGCTTATTCGAGCGGCGGGATGTGGTGGTTGTCGCCAGCGTAAGCTGTATATACGGTCTGGGAATGCCTGAAAACTATTTCAAAGGCTCAATAAAATTATCCGTAGGAGACTTAATTGAAAGGGACGATATTTTAAGGCACCTTGTGGACGTTCACTACGAAAGAAACGACGTGGAGCTTGGCAGGGGAAGCTTTCGGGCAAGAGGCGATGTTATCGAGATTAAACCTTCTTACGAAAACGTTGTCATCAGGATTCAGCTTTTCGGCGATGAAGTTGAAAAAATTTCCAGAATTGATCCCGTATCAGGCCATACTGTTGAGGTTTGCGCTGAAACCGTAATTTTTCCCGCCGTGCATTACCTTTCAGGTGAAGAAGACCTTGATGAGACTATCAACCTGATAAAAAAGGAATTAAAAGAGCGTTTAAACCAGCTAAATGCTCAAAATAAAATTCTTGAAGCCCAGAGGCTTCAGCAAAGGACGAACTATGACCTGGAAATGATACGGGAACTGGGTTATTGCAACGGGATAGAGAATTACTCGAGGATTTTTGAAAGAAGATCTCCGGGAAGCCCGCCGGCTACGCTTCTTGACTATTTCCCGAAGGATTTCCTTTTGTTTATAGACGAATCCCACGTTACATTGCCCCAGGTTAAGGGTATGTATAACGGCGACCGTTCAAGAAAGGATGTTTTAATTGATTACGGCTTTAGACTGCCCTGCGCAAGGGATAACAGGCCTTTGACCATTGACGAGTTCTGGCAAAGAGTACACCAGACGATTTTCATCTCTGCGACGCCCGCCGAGTTTGAGCTAAATAACTCCGAACAGGTGGTAGAGCAAATTATACGTCCTACGGGACTTGTCGACCCGGAAATAGAAATTCGCTCAATCCAAAACCAGGTGGATGATTTAATCGGGGAAATAAGCAAAAGGGCCGCAAAAAAAGAGCGAATCCTCGTTACAACATTAACAAAAAGAATGGCAGAGGACTTATCAGATTACCTGACACAGTTAGGGGTCAGGGTTCGCTACCTGCACAGCGAAATTCAGTCTATAGAGCGGGTGGAAATCTTGAGGGATCTAAGGGCCGGTGAATTTGACGTTTTAATAGGCGTAAACCTCTTAAGGGAAGGGCTTGATCTTCCGGAAGTTACGCTGGTTGCTATCATGGATGCTGATAAGGAAGGCTTTTTAAGGTCAGAAACAAGCCTTATCCAGACTATCGGCAGGGCAGCCAGGAATGCCTGCGGAAAAGTCATTATGTACGCTGATAAGATTACGGGTAGTATTAAAAACGCGGTAGGAGAAACCGAAAGACGGCGTCAAATCCAGCTGGAGCATAACAGGAAATATGGCATTACCCCTAAGACCATCATTAAACCGCTTTCCAACAACCTGCTTGACCTGGTGGGCTCTTTCAGGTGCGTAGAAGACGTTGTGGCGGAAAAAATGCTCGAATACGATATTAAAATTAACGAAATGCCTAAGCTTATAGAAAAACTGGAAAAAGAAATGCACTCGGCCGCAAGCATCCTGGATTTTGAAAAAGCCGCAGAGCTAAGAGATAAGCTTAAAGAGCTAAGGGAAATGCACAGGGCTTCTCTTAAAAAATAAATTTATACATCATTTTGATGGTGAATATAACCGGTTTAAAAATTATAATAGATATTAATGGAAAATAAATTCTCTGTTTATGAAAAAATATTTTCTTTTAACATTATTGCTTTCTATCTCAGTTTACCTCAATACAGGTTGTAACTCCGCTGATAAAAAGTCGCAGAGACATAGTCATGTAAAGAAGTTCAAAAGCGGGAATATTATGATTAAAGACGATAATGAGGAAACGGAAGATTTTTATACGCCTGACCCTTCAATAGGAAATGTAAATGTAGGCCCGGGCGAAGTACAATTTGGACCTGAAAATTAACCTGAAGCTGTTTCAAAACAGGAAAACTTAATAAACTTGAGTTGCTAATTAACCCGAATCACGAATTAGCTTAAAAGCAATTATAACAAGGTTTTAAATAGAGTTAAAATTTAAATTTTCAACATGAAGCAGACT
>JANQIY010000396.1 GCA_028281965.1 Candidatus Gastranaerophilales bacterium | reverse complement strand
TTAATCATACAAGCGGGAGTGAATAAACGGAAACGATTTAGTTTTCGTTTTTGTAACTCATTCCCACATCGAGCGAATAACAATTACCTGCTTACATTCTCCGCTCGTCCTCCTCGGAATGACATCTCGGGAGCTATCAACAGGGTGTCGGCAGACAAGGGAAATTTCAGAAAATTATACCGATCTATAACTGGTTTTTAGCTAACCCGTCATTGGGGTTAAATAACTCCAATCACGAAATAGGAAATCCCTTGATACGACTGATTCGAAATTCCTTAAAATTTATAAAAAAGAAAAGAATAAAATTATTCTACAGTAACGGACTTAGCAAGATTTCGCGGCTGGTCTATGTCTTTTCCGAGAAACTCCGCTATGTAATATGCAAGCAGCTGCAAGGGAATTGTGGTTAATATCGGTGAAAATATCTCGTCTGTGTGAGGAATTTTGATTATAAAATCGAAAATCTGCTCCAGATGCTCATCCTCCTCGGAAGTTACGGCTATCATGTTTGCGTTTCTTGCTTTTGATTCCTCGCTGTTGGAGAGGACTTTTTCATAAACCTTGCCCGGAACGAGAATTGAGAGCACGGGGATTGTTTCATCAAGCATTGCTATCGGCCCATGTTTTAGTTCGCCTGCCGGATAACCTGTTGCGTTTATATAGCTGATTTCCTTAAGCTTTAAAGCTCCTTCTAATGCGGTAGGGAAATTGATTCCGCGGGCAATGTAAATAAAATTCCTTGTGTTATGGAACTTTACAGCACAGTCATGAATTTTTTCCTTGTTGCTAAGTATCATTTCAATTTTTTGGGGCAGTTGTATAAGTTCCTTTTTATATTCTTCTATAGTTGTTCCCGGCAGGGACTTTTTAACCTCTGCAAGGTAAATTGCCAGCAGGTAAAATGCCATTAGCTGTGCGGAGAAGGACTTTGTAGCCGCAACACTAACTTCAAAGCCTGCATTGACCGGTAATAAGCTGTCTGCCTCCCTTGCCATGGTTGAATCCGGACGATTGGTTACTACCAGGACATGAGAGTTCTTATCTTTTGCCTGTTTAATTGCGGTTAAAGTATCAGCTGTTTCTCCTGACTGGGAAACCCCGATGGTTATGGAATTTTTGCTTACAATTGTGCGTTTATAAATATACTCGCTGGAAGCCTCGACGTCTACAGGAATTCCGGTGAATTCCTCAATAAGGTACTTACCTACAAGTGCGGCATGCAGTGATGTCCCGCAGGCTATAACCTGTACTCTGTCAAGGTCTTCAAGCTGTTTTTTAGTAAGCTTAACTTCCCTGAGGTTCAATGGTTCATCTGAGTTTTTTAACTTGTCAAAAAGGGTTTGTCTTATGACATCAGGCTGTTCGTGAATTTCCTTAAGCATAAAATGCTTATAACCCATCTTGCTGACGCTTACAGGCTCCCAGGGCAGGGTTTCCACTTTCTTCTCAAGAATATCCCCGTTAATATCAGTAATTTTATATGAAGAACTCTTGATTTCAGCGATTTCATTATCTTCCAGGTAAATTACCCGCTTTGTATGCTCGAGTATTGCAGGTACGTCGCTTGCAATAAAATTCCTGTTTTCACCAAGCCCCAGGATTAACGGGGCGCTCTTCCTTGCGGCATATAAAGTTTGCGGATCCTGTTTAAAGATTGCGCCGAGCGCATAAGCCCCGTCAACTTTTTTCAGGGCGTTTCTTACAGCGTCACCGGGGGCCTGGCCCGGTTTAAGACTGTCCTCTATAAGATGTGCAATAACTTCGGTATCGGTCTGGGAGCTAAAATTGAACCCTTTTTCAGCCAGCTCTTTTTTTAATTCCTTGTAATTTTCTATAATGCCGTTATGTACTATAGAAACAGTGTTTTCTGAGCTGGAATGAGGATGGGCATTGGTTTCGTTAGGAACACCGTGGGTCGCCCAGCGGATATGTCCTATACCGGCGTTTAGTCTGTATTTCCCGGAGTTTCCGTTTAAAAGGGTTTTTAAATTCTCAAGCTTGCCTGACGCTTTATATATCTTAATGCCGCTTCCCCCATGAACCGCGATTCCTGCCGAGTCATATCCTCTGTATTCCAGTTTTTCCAAACCTTCAAGCAAAAAGGAAACTGAATTCTCCTGTCCTATACACCCTACTATTCCGCACATTTTTTTAATTTCCTATTTTCACGGGTTAACTTTATTACATTTTAAGAATAACAGAATAATTTTATCTTACAAACCGTCCGGTTTTATAAATTTTTATGAAACTTTTATATCTTTTAAAAATTTTATGGCAATTTTTCAGAATTTTTTGTTTTTATAAACATAAGGATAAAAAGGGGATTTAGTTATTTATTTTAGGATACTTAAAGGGGGAACTTATTATGCCAGGGCGAGATTACACAAGATTAACCGATCAGATTGCTGCTGATTTAAAGTCACGCCACCAAAACTCAGGTAGAGCCCATATCTGTCAATCGTATGAGGAGCCAGGAAAAAACCCTTCAGTCTTTTGTGCAGAAGGTAATAGAGGAACTAACCTAATCTATGGCGGACCAGCTAGTAGGGGAGGCAATGAACCAGAAGAGATAATAGCAGTCACAGATAGATACTCTGATTATGGAAGAGAGGCTCCAGATGTAGTAAATCTTTATAATCAAGAAGTACCTGTTGACATCGATCTTGTAAATGGAGATGTACAGCTTACTAACGTTGGAAATGCCAGAGTATTTGGAGATATGAATAGGATTATTGCAGACAATTCAATTTTAGAAGTAATGAAACCTCAGGGTAATAATAGTATTTGGGCACGGGATTCACATATAGGCATACCCAGAGGTAATTATGTACAGGAGAATTTAAACAGTAGAATGGAAATACGTTAACATATCAATATTAAACTAAAAACAATTTTTAAATAATATTTAAAAAACCCCGTCTGAATTCAGACGGGGTTTTTTGTTTTGTTAATTCCAAAAAATTAATCAAAAAGGTAATAAAAATTATTTGTATATTTGGTTTATTATACAAAAATTATAAGAACCATAAACAGGTTGATTTGTCTTAGCAAACAAAAAAGTATTAAAATATATTTAAATGCTAAAAAATTTTAAATAAATCATTAAAGCTAACAATAACTCAATTTCAGCTTGTTTATAAATGTTTTTCTACCAGAGATATAATATTAAAGGAGGTTAAAATTAAAAATTATGAAAAAATCAAGTATTATAACAATCCTGGTTATTTTTATTCTTCCTGTTGCATTGTATTTTTTCTTTAAGACACCCTCAGAAAGCAACGTTTCTATTGCAAGTCCTGTAAACAAGCCGCAGGTTTTACAGTTCAGCTCACAAATGTGCTATGACTGTAAGAGGGTTGAGAAAGAAATAGCTCCTTTAAGACAGGAATTTGCAAGCCAGGTAGTATTTAGGAAATACAATGCAAGCACAAGGACAGAAGCAATTAACCGGATGATTTCCCAGTACGATATTAATGTTGTCCCGACTCTTATTTTTCTCGACAAGAACGGGGCTTTAGTAAGAAAAACAGAAGGTTACCTGACAAGAGACCAAATAAGAATTTATTTAAAAGAATTGACAATAAGCTAAGTGATACTATAAGAATAACCCCTTATGTTTAATTATGGGGATACAAAAAAAGACAGGGAATTATGGAGAATATAATTAATCAAATTTTTACCGAACAGGCAGGACAAATTTCATTATGGATTTTATTGGCGGTATTTGCCGGAGGAATAATAAGTTCAATTTCTCCTTGTACGTTAGGGATTTTACCGCTTGTGATAGGATATATTGGCGGATATTCTGAAAGCACAACTAAAAAAACAGCTATACAGCTTGTATTTTTTGTCCTTGGAGTTTCGGTAGTGCTTACAACATTAGGAGTAATTGCCGCTTTTACCGGCAAAACACTGGGATTCCATTCCAACCCCTACCTTGGGCTTGTCCTGGCATCTTTAATCCTGGTTATGGGACTGACTTTGCTGGAAGTAATAGAAGTTCCCATGCCGGTTATAGTCAAGCAGATGCCGCAGAATAAGAACAATAACCTGTTTTTATACCCGCTGTTGTTGGGAGGGGCATTTGCTCTTGCGTCAACACCCTGCGCAACCCCGATTCTTGCGGGAATCATGGCTTATGCATCCCTAAAAGCTAACATAACCGAAGGCGCAATCCTTCTTTTCCTTTATGCGCTGGGACAAAGCATAATTATTCTGTTTGCGGGGCTGTTTACATCTTTATTCAAGAAAATAAGCGTCGTGAAAAATTACACCGGTGTTGTTAATAAGTTTAGCGGTATAATCCTGATTTTTGCCGCAGTTGTTATTTACTCTAAAATCTTTGGACTTTTCTAGAAAAGGCCTCATAAAAATTCTTCATCAGTTTTTCATAACCGGCCCAAAATAAAGCCAAACGTTTATTTCACGAATAGGCGCCTATTCTTCCATGCTGCGGCAGCGGGAGCTCAGTCTCATTCATGCTGCGGCAGCGGGAGCTCAGTCTCATTCATGCTGCGGCAGCGGGAGCTTAGACTCATTCATGGCGGGGTTTTTTGAAAAATTCTTAAATTTCGTATATTATTTTATAAATAAGCTAGTTTGAGGGTATTAAGTAAATGAATAGAAAAAAATCAAAAAATATAGAAAAAAATATAGAAAAACACTCAAAATTCATAATAACTACTATAGGCTTTCTTAGTTTTTTAAGTTTTTTATTTACGGCGTTTTGTGTATATCAAATTTATAAAAATGCTTATACTACATATTTTAGTTGTAATAAAAACAGTTATATATGCACAATCAAAAAGAAAGATATTTTTGAGGCCGAAACCGTTCTATACGAATTTGCAGAAAGAGAATTAAATGAGGTTGAGCTCAAAAAGAAAAAAAATATAATAAACGAGGAAGTCCACTACCTCTCGGTAAAAAACAAAGAAACCGGAAAAGAATACGCTATAACTTCAGCAACACCTGATAAAAAAACACAGCAGGAATATTATGATCAAATATTGCAATATTTAAACTTTTATAAAAACAGCATCAATTTTGAAAACTCCCGTTATAAGTTAAAATTTATAGGACTCTCCGCTGCCGGGGCAAGTGGTCTGGTAGCTTTATTTCTTTTTATAGACTGTATAAAAGGGATCAAAAAACTAAAAAAAAGACAGGATGAGCTAGACTATGGAAACATACTCAATTCCGGCAGACCTTACTAAAAAATTCAGCTGTAATTAACTCGAATTGCTAAATAACTGAAAGTCTTAATATGACTGACTCAAAATTCCTTAAAATTTATAAAAAGAGGCGGCGGCTTCGCCGCCGCCCACCTCCAGGGTGGGCTGGGTGGGAATGAGTTACGCAAAACCTCCAACGAAAACTAAAACGTTTCCGTTTCGGTTTTGCTCCACTCCCGCTTCGCCAGGGCGTTTTAAGGAATTTTGAAAAAATGTAATTAGCAATTCGAGTAATATAATTTTGTAAATATGAAAATTTGTTAAGGAAAATTAAAAAAATATGTTAAAATATATTTCAGATGTTAATAAAGATTTTGAGCCTCTCTGCGTTACTCAAAAATGCTGTTAACAAAGAACTTACACTTACAGTTACATAAAAAAACCGTTCTTTTCTTCCCAAAACCTTGATATTGTAAAAATACTAATTTATTATATTTTTATTGATAATCGGGGAATTTGAGGTAAAAGTGATGAAATCCAATACTGTAAGAAGAAGAAATGTGTCAAACGAAAGGGTTTTAGCTTTGGACGAACTATTACCTAACAGGTCAAACCAGTACGATTCTTCGCCCGGCGTGTATGTAAGGTCAGACCGGGACAGGGAACTTGATGTACTATGGCAGGGTTATAGAGTAAACTCAAAAGAAGAAAGATCACCTATGATCTATCTCAGCGTCGGTTTTATCGCCGGGGTACTGGGAGTTCTTCTGATGTCAGCTATGTTTAACTTTGGTAATCCTTCCAGGGAAAATATTGCGGAACTTGATTTGTGGGAAAAAGCAAATACCAAGCCTGTAACAGCTGTAAGCGTAACTCCTTCTACTGAAATGGAAGATCCGATAGTGGAATCCACCGCTGAATACCGTGTAAGAAGCGGTGATACACTGGAAAAAATAGCTTACAGGTTCTACGGAAACGGTAGTCCTTCCAAGGTTGATAAAATCCAGATAGCAAACAATTTAAGAAGTCCGCACCATATCAGGGCAGGTCAAAAGCTGGTAATTCCTATTGATAACTAAATATTAGTCTTTAAAAAAATTTTAAACCCCATAAATGTAAGTTTATGGGGTTTTTTGAATTTTATTTTGCGGTTAGTATAATCTTGTTAAAGGAATATACTTACGGAAAAATATGATGATTACAGAAAAAAATGAATCCGGATTAATAGAGCTGTTTTCAGAAGCCAAAATCCAGCAGCGTATAAAAGAATTGGCGGATGGGATAAACAAAAGTTTTTCACCGGAAAAAGACCTTGTAGTAGTTGCGGTTCTTGCCGGTTCAATTTTATTCGCGTCAGACCTTGTTAAACGTTTAAATATGCCTGTCCAGCTTGAATTTGTACGCCTTTCCAGTTACGGGAACGGCCTTAAGACCAGCGGAAACGTTAAGCCTGTTGATTTAACCCTGCCCGGTCTCGAAGGAAAAAACGTTTTAATCGTTGAAGATATTGTAGACAGCGGCCTGACCGCAAAGTTTATTATTGACTATCTTAAACTTCAGCATAATGCGGCCTCTGTTAAGTTTGTGACGCTCCTAAATAAGACCTGTTCAAGGCAGGTTCCTGTCCAGGTGGATTTTAGCGGTTTTGAAATTGATGATAAATTTGTGGTGGGATACGGTATGGACTTTAAGGGATATTATCGTAACCTGCCTTATATAGGCTATTTCCCTAAAAATGATAATGAATAATTACGATTTTACCGCGGCCTGCATAATTCCAACGGGAATAGGCGCTTCTATAGGGGGATTTGCAGGTGATGCTTCGCCTTATATTAACCTGCTCTCAAAAGTATGCCCTGTAATAACTAACCCAAATTCAGTCAATGCAGCGATATTTTCCGGAATTAACGACATGGTTCTTTATACAGAAGGTTATGCCATGGACTGTTTTTTCAAAGGGGAACTGGCTCTTAGGCCTTCTTTGCATAATAAGACCGGCGTGTTGTTTGACCGGGCGATACCTCAAAAAGTTCTTAACGCGCATATAAACACCTTAAATGCAGTTAAAACCACTTATGCAATGAATATAGCAGACTATGAAATCACCGAAAATAATGTAGGAGTTGAGTTTTACATATCGGAACCAGGGATTTCCACCGGCAGGGTAAATAATCCCCAAACCCTGCTTGATTCAGCTGAAAAACTACTTGATAAAGGCGCAAAGGCTATTGCGGTCATATGTTATTTTGACATTCCCGAGCAGGACGATGACTATGCGCTGAATTCCGGGGTTGACCCCGTAGGGGGTGCGGAGGCGATAATTTCACACTTTCTTGTCCGGGAATTAAAAGTTCCTGTTGCGCATGCGCCTGCTTTTAACGAGTCAGAGCTTACCATAAAAGGGGAAGTTGTTGATAAACGCGCTGCTGCTGAGTATATTACCCCTACATTTCTCCCTTGTATTCTTAAAGGACTTTATAATGCGCCGGAGTTGATTGACATAAACCGGGCAAAGGTTACAGATATTACGGTTGAACAGGTTAAAGCCCTGATAATGCCTTATAACTGCCTGGGAGGAGTTCCTGTCTTGGCTGCTTTAGAGAAGGACATCCCAATTATAGCAGTTGAGGAAAATTCCACGGTACTTAATGTAACCGCAGAGTCTCTGGGGATTGGGGATAAAGTTATAAAAGCCAATAATTACAAGGAAGCGGCCGGTTTGCTCCTGGCAATGAAAAACGGGATTTATTTTTAAGGCTAAAATAAAAGCTTATCGGGGTTATAAACTTAAAATATAGTTTACAATTGCCCTTACGCCTGAACCGGTAGCTCCTTTAGGCATTTCTTTTATTTCCTTGTCAATATAGGCAGTACCTGCGATATCTATATGAGCCCATTTGGCTTTACTAACAAATTCCTTAAGGAATATTCCCGCGGTAGAAGCTCCTGCATACCTGCCCCCGGCATTTTTCATATCGGCAACATCACTTTTAATATCATCTTTGAATTCATCATACAAAGGAAGCTGCCAGAACCTTTCACCGCCTTTTTCAGCCGAGTCGACCAAGGCATTAACAAATTCCCGGTCATTGCCCATAATCCCGGAAGCCAGCTGCCCTAATGCAACCACGCATGCCCCGGTAAGTGTGGCAATATCAATAATTTCTTCAACTCCCTGGTTTTCCGCGTAATGAATGGCGTCAGCAAGCGTTAACCGCCCTTCCGCATCTGTATTGTCTATTTCAACGGTTTTTCCGTTCATTGCTTTTATTACGTCACCGGGTTTATAGGCCCTGGAGCCCGGCATGTTCTCACAGGCAGCGATGATTCCATGCACTTCCACGTCAGGTTTAAGCCCGGCTATGGCATTCATAATCCCAATAGCGGCAGCAGAGCCTGACATATCCTCTTTCATCATTCTCATTGCGGAAGGCGGTTTAAGATCAAGGCCCCCGCTGTCAAAAGTTACGCCTTTTCCTACTATCGCAACTTTTTTCCTGCATTCTCCCTGCGGAGTATACTTCATGTGGATAAATTTGGGAGGTTCGGCGCTTCCCCTGGAAACGGCCAGGTATAGGCGCATTCCCATTTTTTCTACTTCGTCTTTTTCCAGTACCTTGCACTCAATACCGTTTATAGATTGGGCAGCTTCTGCAAGCCTTGTAGGAGTGGCTTCACAGGCTGGTTCATATATTAAGTCGCGGGCAATATTAGTTGCCAGGGCTATAATTCTGCCTTTTTCAACTCCTTGTTGAATATCATCCAGCTTAGATTCTTCTATTTCAATTATTTGAAGGGTTTCAATTTTTTTCTTATCTTCCTTATCATCTTTTTTGCTTTTATATTTGTCAAAATCGTAATTACCTATAATTGCGCCTTCTGTAAGCGCCCGGGCGCATTCAAAAGCTTCCAGCCCGGCAGTGCCTGCACCATGCAGTATTGTACATACGGTTTTCGCTTTTAATGAACCTGCTTTTTTTATAACTTTTGAGGAAACTTCCCTTATTTTACCCGGGTTAAACTCTTCTGATTTACCAAGGCCTACCAGAAGGATTTTATCGGCAGGAATTTTCCCATGGGTCGGCAGGACATACATTTCGTTTAATTTTCCCTTGAACCCTTCTTTTTTTATTATGTAATCTGAAATAAGGTTATCCAGGGCTTTATCTACCGCTCCTGTCCCTCCACCGGGAGATTTTACATTTTCAAACAGGTTAACTACAAGCAAATCACAGGAGGCTTCTGTTAAGGATATTTTTTTTACGGTTATTTTCATTTTCTTTCCTCTTTTTTAAATTGAATTTAAAAATTATATATAAAAATCGTGAATAGTGTAAGCTTTTTGTTTAAAAATTTTACCGGAAACAGTTTTAAAATACCTGCGCACAAGTATTCCGGATTGAATTAAGGGAATTTTGCCGCTCGGCAAACTATAGTGAATCCCTTATTTTCTCCAGAATACAGGCATTCTTCTCACCGTATGCTTTTACCAGAAATTCCCTTGAAGTTTCATCCATATAAGAAATTTCGATATCCAGGCGGTTTTGAGGCAGGCTGTTTGATGAAAATTCCGCCCACTCTATAACGGTAACCGAGTTTTCCTTTTCTATATACTCTGAAAGCTCGTCAATAATAGTATCTATTCCTTCCTGCTCCAGCCTGTAGAGGTCAAAATGATATAAAGCCAGTTTATCAGCATGATACTCGTTGAGAATAACAAAGCTGGGGCTGGTAACTTTCTGCTTAATCCCCAGGAAATCGGCCAGCTGCTTTACAAAAGTGGTTTTACCAGAGCCGATATCCCCGTAAAGACAGATTAAAACTCCGCAAGAACTAATTGCCCGGGACATAGCATGCGCAAGTTCCCGGGTATCATCGAGGTTTTTGGCAACATAGCTGAAATTTTTATCCATAAGGAAATAATAGCATAAAAAATCCCCCGCACAGCCGAGGTTTTGAAACCCGGTTTGTTCACCAGGTGGGTGCCCCCCCGCATAGATTTTCGTTTACTGATATCTCATCAGGCCTACGGCACTATGCTAAAAGAGATAGGGCTCCCTATTCAAAACATTTGTAGGATCAAAACGAAACGACTGCACAGGGTTTCTTTACTATATTCTTTCATATTTTAAACCCTTTTTCCAGACTCCGGCTTACTTAATTTAATATTATTTTAAAATTAGAAAAAAGATTGAAAAAACCAGGAACCTGTCCTGCTAAAAACTAAAATTAAAAAATATAAAGCTCTGCAAGTTTTTAACATTATGTCTTCCGGCAAATATTAAATTTTCCTTTAGAAATTAAGTATTTAATAAAAAGATTGTTATAAATAATACTAGAGCACTTATAGTGTTTATATTTTGTTTTAAATTAACCTAAGTAAACATAAATTAATATAAGGAGCATTTAGGAAATGGCAAAAACAATAGGTATTGATTTGGGTACAACCAACTCAGTAGTAGCAGTTATGGAGGGTGGAAAGCCGACGGTTATAGCGAACGCTGAAGGAAGCCGTACAACACCTTCAATAGTGGGGTTTTCTAAAACAGGAGAGAGGTTAGTAGGCCAACTGGCAAAAAGACAAGCTATTTTAAACCCGGATAGAACAGTCCTGAGCATTAAAAGGGAAATGGGCACTGACCATAAAGTTACCATAGACGGAAAAGATTACACACCTCAGGAAATCAGCTCAATGATCCTGAGAAAACTGGCGGATGATGCATCTAAATATCTTGGAGAAAAAGTTACCTCAGCGGTTATAACAGTACCTGCGTATTTTAACGACAGCCAGAGACAGGCAACAAAAGACGCGGGAAAAATTGCCGGTCTTGAGGTGCTCAGAATCGTGAACGAACCTACAGCCGCATCTCTTGCTTACGGACTTGATAAAAAATCCAATGAAAAAATCCTCGTATTTGACTTAGGAGGCGGAACCTTCGACGTAAGTATCCTGGAAGTCGGGGAGGGCGTATTTGAAGTCCTCTCAACAAGCGGTGATACCAAGCTTGGCGGAGATGACTTTGATGAAAAAGTCATTGACTATCTTACTGATGAGTTTAAAAAACAGGAAGGAATCGACCTTAGAACCGATAAACAGGCTTTGCAAAGGCTCAAGGAAGCTGCTGAAAAAGCAAAATGCGAGCTTTCTTCAGTTTACGAGACCAACATAAACCTCCCTTTCATTACAGCAGACGCAAATGGGCCAAAACATTTCGATATAACACTTACAAGGGCTAAATTTGAAGACCTTACATATGACCTTCTTGAAAGATGTAAAAAACCCGTGGAACAGGCAATCAAAGACGCAAGCATCTCAGCAGGCCAGATTGATGAGGTAATCCTTGTCGGCGGTTCAACCAGAATCCCTGCCGTACAAAAGCTCGTTAAGGATATAAGCGGAAAAGACCCGAACCAGACGGTTAACCCTGATGAAGTAGTAGCAATCGGCGCCGCTGTCCAGGCCGGTGTACTTGCGGGCGAAGTTAAAGATATCGTCCTTCTTGATGTTACCCCGCTTACACTTGGAATAGAAACGCTCGGAGGTGTTATGACCCCGCTTGTCCCAAGAAATACTACCATTCCGGTAAGCAAAAGCCAGACATTCTCAACAGCTGACGATAACCAGACAGCAGTTGATGTCCACGTGCTTCAGGGTGAAAGACCGATGTCAAAAGACAATAAATCCCTGGGAATGTTCAGGCTGGACGGAATCCCGCCGGCGCCAAGAGGCCTTCCACAGATAGAAGTTAGCTTTGACATTGACGCTAACGGTATTGTGAACGTCAGCGCAAAGGATAAAGCAACTAACAAAGAGCAGAAAATCACAATCACAAACACTTCTAACCTCAGCGAAGGCGAAATTGACAAAATGGTTAAAGAAGCTGAATCCCATGCTGAAGAAGATAAACAGAAAAAAGAAGAAGTTGAAATCAGAAACAACGCAAACAGTATGATCCATGCTTCTGAGAGACTTCTTAAAGACCTTGCGGACAAAATCTCCGAGGAAGATAAAAACAAACTCACTTCCCAAAAAGATGAACTTGATAAGGTCTTAAAAGAAGAAGCTGAAATAGACAGGATAAAAACACTTTCAGATGAACTTCAGCAAACAATGTTCACTATCTCATCAGCTGCATACCAGCAGACATCAGCGGAAGGACAGCCTGAAGAACCTACAGCTTCGGAGGAAACCGGGGAACAGGAACCTTCATCTTCCGAAGAAGACGTTATAGACGCTGAATACTCGAAATAAACTGAAATTTTATTAATATAAACCCGACTTTCACTTGATTTGAAAAAAGTCGGGTTTTATTAACTCTGGTCGCCTGCTTAGTAAGGAAATAATAAAAAATTCTTACGTAAAATTTTTTAAAAATCTATATGGAATTGCTAAGGGCCGAAGGCCCTTGACTCCCTTAAGGGCGGGAGTGGTGGGGGATTTTTGAAAAATTTTAAAATACGTAAGTTTTTATTTTTTATCCCTTAATTTTGTTTTTGATTAAGGAATAAAGAAAAACCCCGCATAAACTGCAGGGGTATGTACTTATAAGAAGTATTAGGGGGGGTATTTTCTCTTTTTTTCTGGGTTAGTTAGATTATATTTTCCTTGATAGCTTTTACCGCAGCCTGAACTCTATCGTCTACGCATAGTTTTTGAAGAATGCTGCAAACATGAGCTTTTGCCGTATGAACGCTTACTATCAGGTCTTTTGCGATTTCTGTATTACTTTTGCCTTTTACCAGAAGCTTTAGCACTTCCATTTCTCTTTCAGTAAGCTGTGCTCTTGCATCGGAAATTCCTACGGAATTTAATACCTTGGTGGATTCAGGTTTCGGGAAAAGCTTCAGCGCAACCTGGGCAATATTAGGGTCGAGCCAGGCAGCTCCTTTTTTTACGTTTTTTATAACACTTACAAGCGTATTGGGCTCAATATCCTTAAGACAGTATGCGTTAGCTCCTGAACCAAGCGCTGCAAGCACTTCTTCATCCCTTTCATGAGATGTAAGAACCACTACTTTTATATTTTCATCAAAAGCTTTTATTTCCTGAGTAGCTTCAATCCCGTTCATTCCGGGAAGTCCTAAATCCATTAAAACCAGATCAGGACTTAATTCTTTAACCATTTGCAGACCGGCTTCCCCGGTTTCAGACTCGCCTATAACTTCAATACCCTCAAACTCATTAAGGGAAGAGCGTAAGCCGACACGGGTTAGTTTATAGTCCTCAACTATTATTATTTTTACTGCCTCGGTCTTAATAGAAGTCATTAATTTTTACCTCCTTATATTTTTAATTATTACCACGCAAAATTTTAACAACTTTCAACTCCTGATCTGTCTTTTCTTAAAACTGATGAAATAGTAAATTTTTTATTTTTTCCTTACCGGTTTAATACCTGATTATATTAACTTTATAAAAAAACGAATTGTTACTTTATTTCCAAATTTGTATATAAATTTATTTTTTATTTTTATTTAACTATAAGTGTAATATTACCATAAAATTTTTATAGTAAATAAGAGTTAATAAAATATAGCCCAAAAGGGTATAGTCAACATGGCAGGTATGAATATGTCGACTAGTGTAAATCCTGTTATGACAATACTTTTCCGGAAAACATTGTTTTCTTTTTACAATTATCAGCCTGGTTAAGTAATTTTGCGGCAAAATTTATTGAGTCCTGATCATTTGCAAATCCGCTTGCCAGGGTGGCAATAACCTGGAGTTGAGCTTCCCTGTTAAGTGTTTTGGTAGATACCCTGGTTGATGAGCCGTCCTGAGTCTTTTGAATAAGTATATGCCTGTCTGCCATAGCGGCAATTATCGGTTGGTGGGTTATGCATAAAATCTGATGACTGCCTGCCAGCCTGGCAAAAGCCTCTGCAACAGCCTGGGATGCTTTTCCGCTGATTCCGGTATCAATTTCATCAAAAATTACCGTATTTACACTGTCTGCTCTTGCAAATATAGTTTTTACAGCAAGCATTACCCGGGAAATTTCGCCGCCGCTTGCGATTTTTGCAAGCGGCTTAGGGGGTTCGCCCATGTTTGGTGAAAATAAAAATTCAACACTGTCGTAGCCCTCAGGTGCTAGTTCGTCCTTTGAGCAGACATTGACACAAAACCTGGCTTTTGGCATTTCCAGCTTTACAAGCTCTTCCTGAGTCATGCCGGATAGCTTTTTTGCAAGCGTTTTTCTTGATAGTGACAATTTTTCCGCAAGGCATGCCGATTTTTCCTTCAACTCCTTAATATGTTCTCTTAAACTTGCTGTCTTTTCATCGCTAACATTTATATTAGTGAGTTCGGATTCATATTTTTCAAGGTTTTCAAGTATATTGGAAAGTTCCGGGCCATATTTTTTCCTTAATTTTTCCAGCGCCTGAACCCTCTCTTCTATAAAGTGGAGCTTTTGAGGGTTAACATCAATGTTTTCCGAATAATTTCTGAGGTCTGTCGCCGCTTCTTTAAGGTTAATTGCGCTTGAGGCGATGATTTCCTTTAATTCAAGCAATTTCTCATCAAATTCTACTGCTTTTGCAAGCTTATTTTGAATTACATTTATAGCATCCGTTATACTGCCGTCTTCGCCGTAAAGGGCGCTATATCCGGAATAAGTGATATTTTTAAGCTCTTCAGCGTTCAAAAGGACTGAGCGTTCATTCATTAATTCATCATATTCGTTTATATTTTCTATTTGAGCGTTTTTAATTTCTTCTATCTGGAATTTTAGAAAGTCAACTTTCTGCGAATTTTCCTGAACAGCAGCCTGCACTGCTTCAAGCTCTTTTTCGGCGGATTTTAAGGCTGAATAACATTCCCTGTATTCCCTGAGGACATGTCCGTAATCAGCTTCGCCGTAGCTGTCAAGAAGTCCAATATGAGTAGACGGGTTTATGTAATTGTAGCTTTCATGCTGGGTGTGTATATCCAGAAGATGTTTTCTTAACCCCTGAATATGAGCCTGTGTAACTAAAACACCGTTAATCCTCAGTCTTGTAGCATTAGCTGTAATTTCCCGGGAAATAGTCAGCTCTTTTCCTTCCGCGGCATCAATACCGTTGGACTCAAGAACTTCGTGAGGAAATGAATCTTCCAGCTGCAAGCAAAGTTCAATATAAGTTTTGTCAGTCCCGCTTTTTATCACTTCCTTAGATGCCCTTGCCCCAAAAGCAAGGTCTATTGCGCCGATTATAATACTTTTGCCGGAACCTGTTTCCCCGGTCAATATGTTTAACCCTTTAGTAAAACTTATTTCAAGCTCTTCTATAAGAGCAAAGTTTTTTATATAAAGGCTCTTTATCATTTCCCCGAAAGCTTTCCGTAGAGTGATACAAAAAGTATTTTATCATATTTCGTGATTGGAGTTGAATAATCTCAATAAATTAATAATACTTATGGGGTGATTGTGTGCGGCGGCGGTAGCATAGACTCATTCATGGGTGGGGAATGAGTGCAGCAAAGCTGAAGATTGGCTTTGCCGGTCTGGAGGCTTTGCTGCACTCCCGTAAGGGTTTTGGCAAATGTTGCATACATGCAATTAGTGACTAGAGTTAAAAAGTAAAATACTTTTCATATATAAAATCCTGGTCGTGATATAATTTAAATGAAAGCTTTATTTTAAGCAGGGTAGCGAATTTTAGTATAATTATAAGGATTTAACTGTGACTAAAATGGCAGAAAACAATTCCACATCTTATGATGGAAAGAATATACGAATTCTGGAAGGACTGGAAGCTGTAAGACTCAGGCCGGGGATGTATATAGGATCTACCAGCCAGAGAGGGCTTCACCATTTAATATATGAAATTGTGGATAACTCAATTGACGAGGCTCTTGCAGGATATTGTACGGAAATTAAAGTAATAATCAATACAGACGAGAGCATTTCCATAGAAGATAACGGACGTGGGATTCCTGTTGATATAAAAGAAGACCATGAAGGTAAGTCATGCCTTGAAATTGTGCATACAGTGCTTCATGCCGGGGGGAAATTCGGCGACGGAGGATATAAAGTATCGGGCGGGCTGCATGGTGTAGGCGCATCAGTTGTGAATGCGCTTTCCGAGAAGCTCATAGTTGAAGTGGGAAGAGAAGGCTGGCTTCATAAGCAGGTTTATTTAAGAGGAGAGCCGACTTCTCCGGTTATGAAAGAATACCGGACAGAACTAACAGGGACAAAAACAACTTTCTGGCCTGACGCGGAAATCTTTACTGAAACAACAAGTGTCGATAAAGATATCGTGGCAAGAAGACTAAGAGAAATGGCGTTTCTTAATAAAGGCCTGAAAATTGTCCTTATTGATAAAGAAACAGAAACAGAAGAGGTTTATCACTACGAAGGCGGGATTTCCAGCTATATAGAGTTTTTGAACAAAAACAAAACCCCGCTTCATCAAAGCCCGTTTTATGTAGACAACACAAGGGAAAACATCCAGGTGGAAGTCGCATTCCAGTATACCGACGCTTACAGTGAAACCATCCTGACTTTTGCCAATAATATAAACACAATGCACGGCGGAACGCATCTTACAGGGTTTAGAAACGCTCTTACACGTGTTATAAACGACTTTGCAAGAAAAAATAATATGATAAAAGACAGTGATGACAACCTTACAGGAGATGATGTAAGAGAAGGTATCACAGCAATTGTCAGCGTTAAGGTTCCAAACCCGCAATTCGAAGGCCAGACAAAGGAAAAACTGGGTAACGGCGAAGTACAGGGCATAGTAAACGGTGTCATGCTTGAACACCTCCAGGACTGGCTTGAACTGCATCCTAAATGTTCAAAAGCTATTATTTCAAAGGTTATCCAGGCAGCAAGGGCAAGAGAAGCCGCCAGGAAAGCAAGAGAATTAACAAGGAGAAAAAACGTTCTGGAAAACTCGGCACTTCCGGGAAAACTGGCCGATTGCAGCAACAGGGAAGCCGATAAATGCGAAATCTACATAGTTGAGGGGGATTCTGCGGGAGGCAGCGCAAAACAGGGTAGAAACAGGATGTTCCAGGCAATTCTTCCCCTGAGGGGCAAAATTTTAAACGCTGAAAGAGCCCGGGTTGACAAACTTTATAACAACAACGAGATACAGGCGCTCATCCAGGCCCTGGGGATCAGTATCAGCAAGGATGAAGAAGAATTTGAAATGGATAAGCTCCGTTATCATAAAATCATTATCATGACAGATGCTGACGTTGACGGAGCCCATATCAGAACGCTTTTATTAACCTTCTTTTTCAGATATGCAAAGCCCTTAATAGAAAGCGGCTATATTTACATAGCACAGCCGCCTCTTTATAAGCTTTCAATAGGAAAACAGTCCCAATACCTTTATGATGACAGGGAATTGGACAAGATTCTCAGGGAAAGAGGCGTAAAAGGCCTGAGCCTGTTTGATTCGAAAAAACAAAAGTCCTGCTCAGGCGAAGACCTGGTAAAACTTATAGCGAATATGTCAAGTTATTACCGTTCATTTGAAAACCCGATTATTTATGGAATTCCCGGGGTGGTAATAAGAGGGTTAATCAGGGCTGATGCTAAACAGGCACAGTTCGAGGATATGGAAGAACTGCAAAAACTTGCGGCCTTGCTGGAAGGATATTTCGGAAGGCATAACGCTGATTACAGAATAAAAATCAAGCACCACGATGAGACCGGAAAAAACACCCTCCTGATATATTACGACGAAGACGAGCAGCCGGCTGTTATAACCGCGCCTTTGCTTAACAGTATTGAATATAACAGGATTAAAAATTCCTATCCTCAAATAAGGGATTACCTGCTGGAGGAAGAGGAAAGTCTTCACCTGGTGATAGACGAAAAAACTGATATTTTAATAAAATCCTTTGACGATATACATAAAATTGTGGAAGAAAGAGGCCAAAAGGGCATAAGCATCCAGAGGTTTAAAGGACTTGGGGAAATGATGCCGCAGCAGCTGTGGGAAACTACCATGAACCCTGAGACAAGAACGCTTCTCAAGGTTAATATTGATGATGCCCTTGTTTGCGACCAGCTTTTCGATACGCTTATGGGCGAAAAAGTCGAACCAAGGCGGGAATTCATCGAGACCAACGCTATGTATGTTAACAATCTTGATATATAAAAATATCAAAATTTGTTTATTGGTCTGTTTACTGCAATTTATCGCCAGGAAATTGGCCATTACCCTCAAAAGAAAGAAAATTTATATTGACAATAAAATAATATTCCTGCTATTTTAGTCTTACCGGATAAGTTTAAAATATCCAGGTACATGCCCCCATCGTCTAGAGGCCTAGGACACATCCCTTTCACGGATGAGACAGGGATTCGAATTCCCTTGGGGGTACTTTTTTATTGGAGATTTATCGGCAAGAAGTTTCAGGAATATTTGAAAATATTTAGAGCTTAAAAATCCAGTTCTATCAAATGACATTCAATATCTTCCCTTAAAGTCTTTGAAAGCCATTCAAAGGCTTGTTTAGTGTCTTTGTCTATGTCACTTACTATCCATACTACAACATCGACTTCACAGAGACTAACATTTACTACCAAAGAACCAAGGTCTGTATAGTTGCTTTCCTCAAAATCAATTTTGAGTAAGATATCCCTATTTAAAATCTTATCCTTTAAGATAACTCCGTCTTCAACTTCTATCCTGGTATCTCCTTTAAAATCTATGCCCGTAACTTCTTTGAGTTTGTCCAGGTTGTCTAAAACCCATTCAATTAGCTGTTCTGATTGTGTTTTGAAGTGATGGTTAATTGATAGTTTCTGCATTTAATTATTCCTTTTTTAGTCTTACTAAAGTTATAAAAACATTTAATTAGCCCCATACTAAACTATTCAAGTTTAATAATCAACCAATTAAGGCTTTGATGCTTGCAAAGCTTAAAACTAAAATAAGGAGTATGAAATTAAGCGATTTTAAGAAGAAATTAGGTAAGAGAATAAAGATTATTAGAATTGAACGAGATTTGACTCAAGATGAATTATCTGAAAAGATTGGAGTTGAATGCAATTCTCAATACATTAGTAGGATAGAAAGAGGACTTTATTTGCCCTCTGTTATAAGATTAATGCAAATAGCCTATGCTTTAAACGTAAAACTAGACGAATTATTTTCTAATATAGATTATTTAAAAACTAGAATTGAAAAAGAGGGTTAATAGTAGGTAGGATCACTAATAACTATCTCTTTCAATCTTTTTTTCTTAAGCTTGGGAATGGATTTAACATATTCTTTTGCAACTTTACCCAAAAACTCTGATATTCTCTGTTTATCTGAACTTTTAAAGTCATATTCAGGCAAGTATACATTTAAAAAGTCGTCAATCTCTGATTTGCTTTCTGGTATATCGTTCAGCTTAGCTTCTTCAAAAAACCAACTCATAGGCTTTTTATATAGTTTGGCAAATTTTGCTAAACGATCAACAGTAATCCTTCTATCTCCTCTTTCAGCTAAACTTAGAAAGGTTTGTGCCATATCCATTTTTTGTGCAGCTGCAGACTGGCTTAAATGAGTCTCTAATCTAGCTTGTCTTAATCGTTTACTTAAATTATCCATTAAAAACTACCTATCTATTCTAAGCTATTTTGATATAATAATATGCTAAAATAGCTTGACTGTCAATATGCTAATTTGATATATTTATATTCGAAATTGCAATATTTTGTGATTAAGGAGATATATTAATATGCAAGATAATGAAATTATTTCAACAGAAGAAGCTGCCAAGATTCTATATGTTAAGCCATACACTGTGAGAGAATATATTAAAAAGGGGCTATTAAAAGCTAAGAAAATTGGCAAAAGGTATCTTATTCGAAAAAGTGAAATAGATAAACTGCTAAAGGACTTGGTTTAGTTCTATACTGAACTATTAGAATTCCTAATACTCAATATAAAGCAGGCAAGAAAACAACTTAAATTTTATTTCAAGCCGTTTTTTATACAGGGTCTTTCAATTCTGGAATTAAAAAAGATATGTCATGCCGTGCTTGACACGGCATCTAGCCAACTTTTACTTATCGCGTATCAGCATTAATT
>JANQIY010000336.1 GCA_028281965.1 Candidatus Gastranaerophilales bacterium | reverse complement strand
GCCAATTAATGCTGATACGCGATAAGTAAAAGTTGGCTAGATGCCGTGTCAAGCACGGCATGACATATCTTTTTTAATTCCAGAATTGAAAGACCCTGTCTGTAAGTTTTATTGCATGTAGTTTTTAAATATGTTATCCTTTAAATGTTAGGCATGCCAAACATTTAAGGAGAGCTTATGATAATAGAAGAAAATGGCTGGAAAATTATTTTTTTTGTATTACTTATGCTTTTTACTTTAATAAGAATTATATTCGCGGTAAAAAGTAAACAGAGCAAAGTAATACAAAGTCAAAACCTTTTAGAAGAAAAGATAAAGGCATTTACTGTTAGCCTGGGAACGTTTTTTCTGCCGCTGGTATATATTTTCACTCCTTGGCTGGATTCTTTTGAAATGAATTTTCCTCTCTGGGCCAGGTATACAGGTTTTGCTATATTGTTTTTAAGCCTGTTATTTTTCTTATATGTACACTCGGTGCTTGATAAAAACTGGTCTCCTGTCCTGCAAATTAAAGAAAATCACGAATTAATAACAAGTGGTCCGTATAAATATATAAGACACCCTATGTATACTCAAATTTGGATGTGGGTAGCAGGCCAGTTTTTATTGGTTTCAAACTGGATTGTCGGGCTGGCAGGTATTATAACCTGGAGTCTTCTTTATTTTACAAGGGTAAATAAAGAAGAAAATATGATGATAGAACAATTTGGCGATAAATATAGAGAATATATACAGACAACAGGCAAATTATTCCCCAGGTTTTTTTAATCAACTCGAGTCGCTAATTGCATGTATGCAACATTTGCCAAAACCCTATGAATGAGGCTATGCTCCCGCTGCCGCCGGAACGAATGAGCTACTGAGTTAGCTCCCGTTGCCGCGCACAGCCATCCCATAGGTGGAAAAGAGGCTTCGCTGCTAAAATGCGGACAGCGCCGCCTGCTTCGCAAACAAATGTTGCTTAGTCATATCAATGCTTTCAGCTGATTGACGACTCAGGTTATTTAATTTCAGGTATTGTTTGTTTTAAAATTGAGTATTAAGGAGAAATTATATGAAAATTTTTGATACACAGTCTCAAACCCTGAAAGAGTTAGTCCCGCTGGAAGACAACAAAATAAAAATGTATGTGTGCGGGCCCACGGTGTATGATTACCCGCACCTGGGGCATGCCAGGTGTTATATTACCTGGGATGTGGTTTACAGGTACCTGAAATTTCGCGGTTATGAGGTAATTTACGTCAGGAACATAACCGATATTGACGACAAGATAATAAATAAAGCCGGGGAAAATAACACAACCCCGGCCCAGATTGCTAATCAGTACTGCCTGGAATTTGAAAAAGCAATGGATGAGCTGAACATAGCTAAACCTGACATTGAGCCTAAAGCTACAGAAAATATCCGGGAGATGGTAGATATAATAAAATCCCTGTGTGAGAAGGAATTTGCTTATGCCGTAGATGGAGATGTTTACTTTGATGTTGCGAAATTCACGAAATACGGCAGGCTTTCCCGGCAAAATATTGATGATTTAAAATCAGGAGCAAGAGTTGAGGCTTCTGATAAAAAACAAAACCCGCTGGATTTTGCATTATGGAAAGCTGTCAAGGATGAAAATGAACCGGGATGGGAAAGTCCCTGGGGCAAGGGCCGTCCGGGATGGCATATAGAATGCTCGGCAATGTCTAAAAAATTCCTCGGCGAAACCATAGATATCCATGCCGGCGGCCAGGACTTAGTGTTTCCCCATCACGAAAACGAAAAAGCCCAATCAGAAGCTGCTTTTGGTAAGGATTTTGTCAGGTTTTGGATGCACAACGGCTTTGTAAAAATTAATGAAGAAAAAATGTCTAAATCGCTTGGAAATTACGTTACCATAGAAAGTCTTCTGGAAAAATACGATGCTAATACAATAAGGTTTTTCATTCTTACTAACCACTACAGAATGCCTGTGGAATTTACTGATAAGGCTTTGTTTTCCGCTAAAAACGGAATTAAAAGGCTAAAAAACGCTTTTGAAGACGTAAAAAATGACTTTGGGGATGAAAAAATAAACCAGGCAGATCAAACCATTGCATTTTTGTTTGAAGAATCCCGAAAAACAGGACAGATTCCCTTTTATGAAATAGATAAAAGGCAGGAAACCCAGGAGCTTGAAGAAAAAATTCCTTCGGAAACAGCAGGTAAGATGATTTCATATTTTAGTTGCTTTATAAATGCAATGGATGAAGATTTTAATACCCCCAGGGCTCTTTCTGTCCTTTTTGACATTGCGGGCGATATTCAAAAAAGCAGGAGCTCAGAAAATCCTGAAAACAGTATATATTACCTTGCTATGTTATTAAGGCTGTCCGGAGTTTTGGGATTTGAACTGTCTAAAGTAGAAAAACCATCAGGTGAAATGACTGACAAGCTTATGGAAATCCTGATTTCCTTAAGACAAAACGCAAGAGAACAAAAAAACTGGGAAATGTCGGATAAAATCAGGGATGAACTTGCGCAAGCAGGCATAATACTCAAGGATCATAAAGATAAAAAAACTACCTGGAGCTTTTCTGAATAAATGAATGAGCTTTCTGTAAGATCGTATGCATATATGGGAGACGCGGTTTATGAAGTTTTTGCCCGGGAAAAGACTGTATTAATTACACAAAACCCCAAAAAACTTCATAAAGCTACGTCTTCTATAGTAAACGCCGAATTTCATGCTGAATTGCTTGAGGCTATAACGGATTTTCTCACCGAAGAAGAAAGCGAGCTGGTAAGAAGGGCAAGAAATCTTTCCGTAACCTCGGCAAGGAGGGTTAACCATACAGTTCACAGGTTAAGCACCGCTTTTGAGGCGCTAATAGGTTATTTATACCTAAATGATAAGGAAAGGTTGAGGATTTTATACGATAAAATTGATCCTTTAATAGTTAAAAAACTTTCAGACCCCGGCTCATAACTTGGAAAATTTAAAAATGTACCCTAAAAAGCTGATTTTTTAAAGCATAAAAAGTCTATTCATATTTGCAAGTTGCTGCATACCTTTAAAATTGTCAGCTGATAACATGTCGGACTTTTCTTTCTCCTGCAGGGAAGCAATTATTACATTAAACTCGTTTAAAAGGTCATTGACTTCATGCTTATCTTCATCGGTTTTTGCGGCTGCAAGCATTTCCCTGAGTTTTTCCATAACCGCATTGTAATCTCCTTGCTTAGAGCCGGTCGGCCGAAGCCCAAGCTTTTTCATAAAAGCAACCATTTCAGCAGGAGGTTCGGCTTTCCGGGGTTGCGTTTTTTCCTCAATACCGATTGAAGCCTGCTGCTTACCCGTCGCCTCTTGAATAGCTTTTAAATCCTGCTCTACAGACCCTGTGGAAGTTAGTCCTAATTCCTGGAGCTGCTTTAAAATTTCAGGACTGGCTTGATTCCTAAAATTAATATTGTTAAAAGAATTTATCCTCATTTTATTCCTTTTTGATCATCCTATATCTTTATTATATAAAATTTATATATAAACTTCAATTCTTTTACCTTAATCTTTACTTTTGTGAAGAAAAAATTATGTAATTGAGGTAATATTGAAAGATGGACTAAAAAATGGAGGATTGGCGGTAGAATTATTTTAAAATATGTTAGCAAAATTCTCTTTATATTTTTAAAAATAAATGCCAATTAAACATTTACAATGGCTAAGCTTCCATTAAATTTGAATATTTCAAAACAAAAGGTTTCTGACTTTGTTTATTCAGATAGGTTCAGGGAAACCTTAACATGGTCAGTTCCGCCTGCTACGCCAATTTTTAGATATCTAATAGATAAAAAAGACAGTTTTGAAAAAAATAAAGAAAATCCTGAAATACAGGAAAAAAGTGACAAGTTATTAAAAAGAGACCTTATAAGGGATATTTCAATTTACTCCCTGGGGACAGCTATTTATTTCACGAGCCTTATTGTCATAAATAAAGGGCTTAAGCATTTTACAAAAATGCCGCGAAAAAAAAGAAAAGTCACCGCATTTTTAGGAGCTCTTACTTTAAATATAGTTTATGTTTCCGCAGTAGCCTCAAAGTTATCCGAAAAAATCCTGAAACTTCAAAAAAGTAATGGAAAAGATAATGAGAAATCGAAATATCTATAAGTAACAGCATAAATTGATAATTATCCTGTGATGGACTTGCTTATAGCATCAATTAACCTGGATACCCCTATAACTTCAATATTTTTAGGCTTATTTTTAACCGGCAGGTTGGATGAAGGAATTATAACCTTTTTAAAACCCAGTTTTTGGGCTTCGTTAATTTTTTGCTCAATACTGCTTACCCGCCTTATTTCACCGGAAAGGCCGATTTCTCCAATTATAACAGTAGCGGGGTCAACGGTAACGTTCCTTGCGCAGGTCGCAACAGCCAGAGCAACTCCAAGATCAGCGGATGGTTCCTGGGTATTAATCCCACCCACAGCGTTAACATACACGTCCTGTTTGCTTAAATTCAGGCCCACCCTTTTTTCCAGGACAGCCAGGATTTGAAGAACCCTGTTATAACCTATTCCGGTAGCCACCCTTCTTGGCGAAGGATAGGGGGTAGCGCCGACAAGCGCCTGAATTTCCGCAAGAATCGGCCTTGCGCCTTCAGTAACCGCAATTACAACACTTCCCGGCGTTACCGCGTCAGTTCTTTCGGATAAAAATAGCTCGCTGGGATTGCTAACTTCGGTTAATCCCGTGTTTTCCATGTTGAAAATACCGATTTCATTAGTGCTTCCGAAACGGTTTTTCATTGTCCTTAAAATCCTGTATGACTTGTACCTGTCGCCTTCAAAGTAAAGAACGGTATCCACCATATGTTCAAGCACTTTAGGCCCGGCAATAACACCGTCTTTGGTGACATGGCTGATTAAAATTATTGTAATTCCCTTGCATTTAGCAAGGTTCATCAGTATAGAGCAGCATTCCCTAACCTGGCTTACACTTCCGGTGGAGCTGGAAATGTTCATCGAATAAACAGCCTGAATACTGTCAATAACCACGACATCAGGCGAAGTTGCGTCGATTCCCATTTGAATCTCTTCGATGTTGGTTTCCGCCTGAATGTATAAATTCTCAGAATCCACCCCCAGCCTTTCAGAACGCATTTTAATCTGGCTTCCTGACTCTTCTGAGGAAGCGTAAAGGGTTTTTAAGCCTGTTTTTGCAAGTGTTCCGGATGCTTGTAGTGAAATAGTCGACTTCCCGATACCCGGGTCTCCTCCAATCAAAACAAGCGATCCTTTGACAAGGCCTCCGCCCAGAACATTGTCCAGTTCGGTCATTCCCGTTTTGTAGCGAATACTTTCATCAAGGGTAATATCCCCCAGGAGCTGAGGGGGCGAGTCTGAGAGTTTATTAAGTTTCGGTGACGAGTTTTTTGCCTCCCTGGCTGTAATTTCTTCTGTCAAAGTCCCCCAGCTTGAGCAGTCCGGGCATTTGCCCAGATAGCCCGGGGTCTCATACCCGCATTGCTGGCATACCCATTTTGATTTTACTTTAACCATTTTAAGCTACTTTTTTACTGATTTATCTATACCTTCGGGGATTAATTTATAACCGCCCCCATAAATCGTTTCTACATATTTTTTATTGGGAATGGCTTTTTCGAGTTTTGAACGAAGGTGTCTTATATGAACCCTGATGGTTTCTACGTCGTCATCCTCGGAATATCCCCAGACTTCCTGCAGGAGAGTTCCGGAAGCTACTGTCTGGCCGTGGTTTTGCACCAGGCAGTTAAGAATTTCAAATTCTATGGGAGTAAGTTTTATTTCCTGGTCTTTAATTTTTACCGATAAGTTTTCCGGAAGCAGGGTAATATCTCCTGTTGTTAGTATTTCAGGTTTTTTGAGCGATTCCGGAATTGAAGATGACCTTCTTAAAAGGGCTTTTATTCTTACTTTAAGCTCTTCCAGCTCAAACGGCTTGACCAGGTAATCATCAACTCCGGAATTAAAGCCCTGGACTTTGTCTTGAAGCATGCCAAGAGCTGTAAGCATAAGAACAGGTATCTCCTTTGTGTTTTCATTCTGCCTTATCCTTTGTGCTACGGTAAAACCATCAACTTCAGGCATCATAACGTCAAGTATTATAAGGTCAGGCATTTCCTGTTTTGCGAGGGCAAACCCTTTTATGCCGTCAAGCGTTATTATAGCTTCATGTC
>JANQIY010000288.1 GCA_028281965.1 Candidatus Gastranaerophilales bacterium | reverse complement strand
TCTCGCTTCCCTCCCTTCGGTCGGTCGCTCGACCGAAAAAATTTAATAAGGAATATTTTTGAAAATTTTACATAAGAATTTTTTGTTTCTTCCTTAGTTAAAATAAATGAAAAAACTCCCTGAAAAATAAATTCAGGGAGTTTTTTCATTTGTATTTATTTTTGTTATACTTATACCTAAATTTACTGGAGATATGGAGTTAAAAAATGGCTGAAATGACAAAAATGAAATACGAAGTAAAAGACATAAACCTTGCAGAGCAGGGTAAAAACCAGATTGAGTGGGCAAACAGGGATATGCCCGTATTAGAGATGATCAGGGAAAGATTCGCTAAAGAAAAACCTCTTGCCGGCATAAGGATTGCAGCATGTTGTCATGTTACCAAAGAGACGGCAAACCTTGCCAGAACCCTGAAAGCAGGGGGAGCAGACGCGGTGTTAATAGCATCTAACCCGCTTTCCACCCAGGATGACGTTGCCGCTTCACTTGTAAAGGACTATGAAATCCCGGTATTCGCAATTAAAGGCGAGGATACGGAAACATACCTTAAGCACGTTAACATTGCGCTTGACCACAAACCGCAAATTATCATAGACGACGGTTCAGACGTGGTTGCGACCGTTACACAGGAAAGACCTGGGCAGTTAAGCGATATCATAGGAAGCACTGAGGAAACTACCACGGGAATTGTAAGACTTAAGGCAATGGAAAAAGACGGTAAGCTTTCGTTTCCTGCTTTTGCGGTAAATGATTCCCAGACAAAACACCTTTTTGATAACAGGTATGGAACAGGCCAGAGTACGCTTGACGGTGTTATAAGGGCTACAAACATACTTATAGCGGGAAAAACCGTTGTAATTGTGGGCTATGGCTGGTGCGGCAAGGGTGCTGCAATGAGAGCCAAAGGTCTTGGCGCAAACGTCATAGTTACAGAAGTAGACCCTATCAAAGCTATTGAAGCTGTACTGGATGGCTTCCGGGTAATGCCCATTAAAGAAGCTGCTCCTGTAGGGGACTTATTCATCACAGTTACCGGAAACAGGCATGTAATCGACACACACCATTTTGAGATGATGAAAGATTTTGCTATAGTCTGCAACTCAGGCCATTTTGACATTGAAATTAACGTTGCCGGGCTCAATGAAATGACGGTAGAGAAGAAAAAAATCAGGACATTCCTTGACCGCCATATTTTGAAAAACGGCAAGTCAGTCCTTCTCCTGGGAGAAGGCAGACTGGTAAACCTCGCAGCAGCCGAGGGACACCCGGCAAGCGTTATGGATATGAGTTTTGCAAACCAGGCGCTCGCAGTGGAAACCCTGGTTAAAAAACAGGGACAACTGGAAAATAGGGTTCACCTGCTTCCAACAGAGGTTGACCAGGAGATTGCCAGCCTTAAGTTAAAAGCCATGGGGATAGAAATGGATGAATTAACCCCTGAAATGACCGAATATCTTAACAGCTGGACAATAGGCACATAATTTAAGTAATTATACTTGAATTAACTCCAATCTCTAATTGCAGGTATGCAACATTTGCCAAAACCCACCCATGAATGAGACTGGGCTCCCGCTGCCGCGCACAGCCACCCTATAGGTGGAAAAGAAGCTCCGCCGCGAAATGCGGACAGCTTGCGAAGCAGGGACTGCACGTTGTTTCGCTGTCCATTTCGCCTGCTTCGCGCCTCTTTTCGATTCCCTATAATTTTTTGGCAAATATTGCTCAGTCATATCCTGGCTTTTAAGCTAATTATAGCAAGGTTTTAAATGGAGTTAAAATTTAAATTTTCAACATGAAGCAGACTACAAAAATTCTTAGCCACCCGGTGCCGAAGAATTTTTTCCGCTGTCCTTATTGAAATAAATTTT
>JANQIY010000287.1 GCA_028281965.1 Candidatus Gastranaerophilales bacterium | reverse complement strand
TCTCGCTTCCCTCCCTTCGGTCGGTCGCTCGACCGAAAAAATTTAATAAGGAATATTTTTGAAAATTTTACATAAGAATTTTTTGTTTCTTCCTTAGTCATATCCTGGCTTTTGGCTAATTGGCAACTCAAGTTTAATATGATAAAAAATAATCTTTCAAAGTTGATGGGCAAAAAAAGAATAAGAATATCTGAAATGCAACGCTTAACAGGTCTATCTGAAAGTACAATTAGGCGTGTTTATTACGATACGACAAATAATATCAGCTATAATACTATGGATAAAATCTGTAAAGCTCTTGATTGTAATACTCAAGAGCTGTTGGAATATATTCCCGATTAAACTTATTAAAGCAGTTGGGTAGTTGGGTAGGTTTGGGTCAACTTTGTAAATTGACCCAAACCTACCCAGCTAATACTGCTCAATTGTTTATCCCCGAATGGTTAATTAAAAATTTTTGCTTAAATACTAAAATTACAAAAAGTATATAAATTAAAACTCAAATTTTAATATAAAAAATAACTTTTTATATTAAATAAGGGTGTTCGGGGTAACGAAAGATAGGAGAAAGGAGCAAAAAAATGGATGAATATGGTGAAATAAGAGACTTAGAAGACAAACTGATTGACCTTCAGGAAGAAGTTAATAGAAAAGGGACTTCCTTAAAAAGAAAATATTTTAAAGGTGAAATACCTGATGCAAAAGTTCCAATTTGTGACGGAGGTTGTATTGCAGTTAGTCCATTACCTCCGTGCGCCGGGTGTTGTATTAAAAAAAGCCCTGCCAGTTAAGTATTAACCAGCATTTAAAGACCGATTTACCCCGAATCGCCTTATTTTACGCGAGATGAAAAAGGAAGCAAAAATGAGTGAAGATATTTTTAAAAAATTCCCTAATTTAAAACCCACCACAAGATTAATCAAAATGAAAAATTGCTGCGCCGCTTTAAATAGGCATACAGGAGAATATATTATTTTAACACCTGATTCTGCAGCAGTTTTAGCGATGTGTAACGGTGGAATTTCAATTAAAAAGATTATTCAGATTATCAATGAAAATATTTATAAAGAGGATTCCCTGCAAACTATAGAAGATTTAGTGTTTACAACCCTGGAAAAAAATTCAGGATATGTTTTTCTTGAAAGTGAAGCTGTAAATACTTCCTGGAGATACAATCCCGCTGATTTTATTTATGATCCCGAAAAAAAACCGCAGGATATTTTACTACCCCTGGAAAAACCCCTGCAAATGACGTTGGTTTTAACTAATGAGTGTAATTTTGAATGTATTTATTGTTTCAGGTCAGCAAAAGATAAATGGGAAAATGAATTAAGCCTGCAGGAAATTTATGACCTGATTGACCAGGCAGCAGATATGGGTTTGAAATATTGTTCTTTAACCGGTGGTGAGCCTACTATGCATCCTTATTTTGAAGAGGTTGTAATCAGGTTTTTAGAAAAGGATATTTATCCATACATCAGCAGTAACGGGATATTTGTAACAAAAGAAATGTTGAAAAGACTAAAAGATGCAGGACTTGAGACCTTCCAGTTTAGTCTTGATTCCTGTGATGATGATATTTTTGATGTTATGGTAGGCAAAAAAAACTTGCTATATAAAGTCCTGGATTCAATAAAAACAGCGAAGGAACTAGGGTATGAAGTCAGAATAAAAGGAGTGCTAACCGAATTAAACGCAAAATCAACAGAAAAATTGTATGAAGTATGCGCAGAACTTGAAGTAGACAGTGTATTTTTTGAGGAATTTTCTCCCGGCCTTGACGGAAGAGGCAATAAGGAGCTTATTGTATCGGAAGAAACCGCACTATACATTGAAAGACTATCTCTTAAATGCGCTGAAAAATACAAGGATAAAACTTATATAATTCCTTTTGAAAAGTCGCAAAAGTGGAAAACCGCGGATGATATTATATATTGCGGAGGGTTATACACCTCTTTTATAGTCCAATCTGACGGAACTGTCGGAGTTTGCGAGCAGGCAAACCACGAAAAACTGCGTTTTGGCAATATTAGGGACAAAAGACTAAGTCAGATATGGAATTCCCCCGAAGTAATAAAGTTTTTAAATCCTGATAAAAAGTTATTAAGTCAACCTTGCAGGGATTGTGAATATTTTGATAAGTGCAGGTCAGGTTGTTATAATTTTTCCCTGCAGTTTTCCGAGGACTTGTTTGATCCTGACCCGAGATGCTGGAAAGTAAACCTTGAAGAAAAAGATCCTTTAAAACCGGATAGAAAGTTAGCCGCCTCAAGCTTATAATAAGTACAGCGGAAACTTCGCTCCCGTTTAATTTCTTTGCCATATTAACTCTCTTAAATCTTCTATATAGCTTTTATTGTATATGATATTTAAAAACAGGTAAGCTATTATTCCAACCCCTAACCCTAATATTAACTTTAATAAATCACTTGAAACAAAATGCGAGCTTAAGAGAGCCAATAACCCCACGGGTAAAGAAATTAAAAAAGGGTAAATAAAAGTATTAATGTATTCCAGGGATTTTACCGGGATTACTTTTTTTACCAAAAAAAGGTAATTAGGGACAACAAGACTAACTTGCATAAATAAGAGAGAATAGCAGATTCCTGTCATTCCCCAAAAACTGCCTATATATATAACTGCGGGAACAAGCATAAATACCATGCAGGTCCAATAAAATTGTAAGTCAAACCTACCTTTTGATAACAATAAAGACCCGACCGGATTACCTGTTGACCTTATTAAAGCATATGGTGATAAAATCTGCACTACAACTACAGCGCCCAGCCATTCCTTTCCGAATAAAACCCTAACCATAGGTTCTGCTAAAAACATCATAAACATGTATATAGGGAAATTTATCAAAGAAAGGTAATTTAAAACTTTTAAATATATATTTTTTAATCGCTCGAGTTCATTCTGTATTGTTGACATTACAGGAAAACTTACTTTTGTCAAAATTGGATTTATTATTTGTGCCGGCATCATCACAAGAGTTTTTCCAATGTTATATATTCCAAGCGTTTCGATACCAAGAAATTTCCCAATAATTAATGTATCAATTTCACAAGTTAAATAATTAATTATCATGGTAGACATTTGAAGCGCACCAGGCTTTATGAATTCGTTTAAATCTTTTAAACTTAAATATATTAAAGGCCTATGTATTTTTAAGCCAAGAATTAAAAATAATGCTGATGAAATAACACATACTATAATTTTATTAAAAACTAAAGTATAAACTCCAAAATTATTTACCGCCATATATATAGTTGCTAAAAATCCGATAATACTTGAAAAAATTTCTATATTTGCAATTGTCTTAAATTTTAATTTTTTTTGAAATAAAATTTTAAATTGTTGTCCAAAAGGCATAATTAAAAATATCAAAGACCCCAAAAACATAATATTTAATAGGAGTTTCTTTTGATAAAAACTTGCTATCACCGGGCTTATTAATAATAAAACCCCGAATAAAACAAACCCTGATATGAAATTAACCCAGTATAAACTGGATAATTGTTTATGAGTAATTTCCTGTTTATGAATAACTGCATAATTTACTCCCAGATCCATAAATATGGAAGAAAAGTTTATAATTACAGTTACAATAGCCATTATTCCAAAGTCAACAGGATCAAGAAAACGTACTAAGATAAGAAGTTGAATAGACGAAATTACAGCCTTGATAACTGTAGAAATTGTAGTCCATCTTACCCCGCTTATCGCCTGTTGCTTCAACAAGATTTTACTAGCCTTTCTTCAGGATTAACTCAATAAATATTTCCAAATTCATTATATGCCTGTTTTTGTAAATTAATTTTTAAATACTCTCGTGCTTTCATTTTTTATTTTACTTTCTTTACAACTATAATATTCATCCAAGTCCATCTTTCTGCTTTGTCAATTTTATCAAGTACATAAGCGACTAACTGAATAATAAGCAGGATTAAAGTTAATATACCAATTGCGCGAATAATACCTTTATTAAATCTATTCAAATAATAAACAAAAAGTTGTCCAAAGGTTACCCAAAATCCTGATAAAACAATGTTTTCCAGAACTTCAAAATTGTTTTTTTCAAATAAATATCGTAGTCCGTATTTTGAATACCTGTAAAAGTCTCTCGGCTCTTCATGAAGATGCCATATAAAAGGTGCGCTATATATTGCAATTCCTTCTTTTTTCAATACCCTATAAGCTTCTTTTATAGCTTTATCCGGCTCTTCGAGATGCTCTAAAACCGCAGTGCATATAGCGTTATCGAAGTAGGCATTTTCTACAGGTATCTCATAAGCAGAACCTATTATATCAATATTATCTTTAGAATGAAGACAGTCTTGATGATCTATACCAACGTGTTCAGAAACTTTATCCTTAAAAAAAGTTTTATAAGGTTTTGCTCCACAGCCTATATCAACAAGTTTACCTTTTTTAATGTACTTTTCAGCTAAAGCCTTAAATTCTTTATTAAATATATACCAAACCAATATATTATATATTTTTGCATTGTTTTTTTTAAAAAAATTTTTAAGCATATATTTTTATTTTTATAAACCCTATATAATTAAGCTTAATTATATAACATTATTCCGTCTTATTCTATTTAATCCCAAGTAAAGCTTCCCTTCTAGATACCATTTTATATTCTTAAACATTAATTAACTCGAGTCGCTAATTAGCTTAAAAGCAATTATAACAAGGTTTTAAATAGAGTTAAAATTTAAATTTTCAACATGAAGCAGACTACAAAAATTCTTAGCCACCCGGTGCCGAAGAATTTTTTCCGCTGTCCTTATTGAAATAAATTTT
>JANQIY010000193.1 GCA_028281965.1 Candidatus Gastranaerophilales bacterium | reverse complement strand
GAGTATTGCAACCGGGATTGTAATGAGATTCTCTCAGCCTGGCCTGAAATGATTGAGGGATACTATTATAACCTGACAGCCGGAGGGGATAGCCCGCCTTCTCCGGGCAGTACAGTATGTCCCCCGGCAGCGGGAACAGGTGAAGTATATGTCTGGGGATGGAATAATCAAGGCCAGTTAGGGCTGGGTGATACTACACATAGGTATGAGCCAACCCAAATAACAGCCCAGACAGGGTTCTCATCCATGTCGGGAGGATGGAATCACACCTGCGGATTAAAGAATGACGGGACTGCATGGTGCTGGGGACTTAATGGACATGGCAGGTTAGGGGTGGGGGATACTACACAGAGGACTGAGCCAACCCAAATAACAGCCCAGACAGGGTTCTCATCCATTGAAGCAGCAAATG
Source organism: Candidatus Gastranaerophilales bacterium (assembly GCA_028281965.1). GTDB lineage: Bacteria > Cyanobacteriota > Vampirovibrionia > Gastranaerophilales > UBA9971 > JANQEB01. The sequence goes on along the minus strand of JANQIY010000193.1, from coordinate 2,398 downwards.
CTCACACCTGCGGGTTAAAGCCTGACGGGACTGCATGGTGCTGGGGATTTAATGGACATGGCGCGTTAGGGCTGGGTGATACTACATATAGGTATGAGCCAACCCAAATAACAGCCCAGACAGGGTTTACATCTATTTCTGCAAAAGGGATGCACACCTGCGGGTTAAAGGATGACGGGACTGCATGGTGCTGGGGATATAATGCTTATGGCCAATTAGGGCTAGGGAGTAATTCAAATAGGATTGAACCAACCCAAATAACAGCCCAGACAGGGTTCACATCTGTTTCGGCGGGATGGGACTACACCTGCGGGTTAAAGAATGACGGTACTGCATGGTGCTGGGGATATAATAATTATGGCCAGTTAGGGTTGGGGGATAATACAAATAGGACTGAGCCAACCCAAATAACGGCCCAGACAGGGTTCACATCTATTTCTGCAGGAGGGCTTCACACCTGCGGGTTAAAGAATGACGGTACTGCATGGTGCTGGGGCCATAATTCTTGTGGCCAGTTAGGGCCGGGGGATACTACACATAGGACTGTGCCAACCCAGATAACAGCCGAAGCAGGGTTCACATCCATTGAAGCAGGAGGGTATCACACCTGTGGGTTAAAGGCTGACGGAACGGCCTGGTGCTGGGGAAAGGGTGGAAATGGCCAGTTAGGTCTGGGGGATGGTACAAATAGGAATGAGCCAGCCCAAATAACAGCTCAGACAGGGTTTACCTCCATTGATACAGGATATTATAACACTTTCGGGTTAAAATAGCATAGAAAAGCCCTTACGCATTTGTAAGAATTTTTGTAGTGCTTAAGTTTTTATTGTTTACTCCTTAGTTACCGTAATCAGACAAATGTTTAGTAATGTAATAATTGTGCAATTAATTGTTGTATTCTACAAATGGATATATATAATTAAATAAGGTATTATTGATTAAGTAATTTTACTTTGCCTTATTTAGTCTTTAATTACCTGCCTTGTAACAAAGGAAAATTAGAAAAAATAAATTTTATACCCAATTTTGGGGATAGTGGATTTGTCAGGATCTTTAGTCTTTATTGGGAGGTAGACTGGTGATTAGGAGCAGAGACTTGGGAAGAGTTGCGTCTGTCAGGCGATGGACGAAAGCGGCCATAGATTGCTACGAAAGAGGATGTGTTTGCGAGAACTGTTATTATAGTGAGTTTTTTAAGGACAGCCCGCAGCGTTGCCAGATGAAAGCCACTGTGCTTGAGCTGGTCAGGGTACTTGGATTACCTCAAAATGCTGAAAAACAACCCGGAATTCTGGAAGAAGAAGCTGTTTAAGTTGCTCTAAAGATATTAAGCAGCTTTTTTATATCTTCATCAGGCGGTATTTCAACCGTGATGATTTCGGCTGTTTCAGGGTTTGCAAAACTTAGCTTATACGCTTGAAGAGCCTGGCCTTTAAGGTTAATTTTGTTTATTTTGCCGCCATAGAGAGTGTCACCGGTTACGGGATGGTTAATGTATGAAAAATGGACTCTAATCTGATGAGTGCGGCCTGTTTCCAGCGAGGCTTCTATAAAGGTGTTTTTCTCAAACCTTTCAAGGATTTTCCAATTTGTTACCGCAGGCTTACCACCTTCCACAACCGCCATTTTATGCCGCTGAGCGGGGTGCCTGTCAATAGGCAAGTCTATTGTGCCTGAATCTTTCCCTAAAACTCCCTGTAAAACCGCAAGATAACAACGTTTAGCTGTACGCATCCTTATTTGCCCGGTAAGAGACCTGTGGGCAAAGTCGTTTTTGGCTATCATAAGAAGTCCTGATGTTTCTCGATCAAGCCTGTGAAGGATTCCCGGCCTCATAACCCCGTTAATCCCTGATAGATTGTCCTTGCAATAATACAAAAGGGCGTTTACAAGAGTGTGTTCCCGCTCAATAGAAGTCGGATGGGTAAGCATTCCGGCGGGTTTGTTAACCACGAGCATATTCCGGTCTTCATACCTTATATCAAGGGGAATGTTTTCCGCGGGCAATTCCAGGGGTTTTGCCCCGGGGATTTCTATAAACACCTCGTCTCCTTCTTTAAGCCTGTATGAGTTTTTTGAAATTGTACCATTTACAAGTATACTTTCTTCCTGTTTTATAAGCTGCTGAACCCTTGAGCGGGAAAGTTCAGGCACAAGACTTGCTATAAAAGCATCAAGTCTTGTGCCGGTTTCTTCAAGGTTAACTTCCAGTTTTATTTGCCTGTTTTTCTCCATAAACGTAATTATAACCGCAAAAAAACTTCTTTTAAATTTATAGAAAAGTATAGTCCACCCCTCCGCCCCTTGCTTCCCTACATTTTTATAAATTGTTATATAAAATAGGAAGTTTTATATTTTTTAAAACCCCTAAAGTTATTTTATAATAGTCATAATGGGG